>NZ_JBISWK010000118.1:0-80354 GCF_044462205.1 Kocuria rhizosphaericola
CGCCGCCAGGTCTGTCGCCGAGCTCCAGGAGCTCCATGCGTGCCGCCGGTCGCCCGGACCCGGGGGTGGTCGTCAGCTTCTGCCGGAGACCTTCTCGGAGTCGTTCCCGGACTTCTGGCCGGAGTCGTCGGAGGAGTCGTGGGAGGAGTAGTCGAGCTGCTCGTGCTCGAGGCGCAGCTTCCGGCCCTGGTCGACGAGCTTCTCCTCCTTCTTCTCCTTCTTGTCGACCTGGCGGGTGTCGCGCGGCGGGAGCTGGATGGTCTCCTCGGCCTTGATCCCGCCCTGCAGCTGGCGGCCGCGCTCGACCTCGGCGTCGATCTCGGCGCCCAGCAGCAGCACGTTGTTGATGATCCACAGCCCCAGCAGCAGGATGATGACGGAGCCGATGATGCCGTAGGTCGCGTTGTAGGAGGCGAAGTTGATCACGTACCACGTGAAGGCCGCGGCCGCCAGGGCCGCCACGAGCAGGGCGACGATCGAACCCATGCTGATCCAGCGGAACTTGGGCTGCTGCACGTTGGGCGTGAAGTAGTAGAGCACCGCGATGAGCACGATCGCGAGGATCACGACCACCGGCCACTTGGCGATGCTCCACACCGTCACGGCCGTGCTGCCGAGGCCGACGAGGTCGCCCACCCACTGGGCGATGCCGCCGGAGATGAGCAGCATCAGCATGATCAGGACCACGATGAGGACCAGCATGAGCGTCACGAGGATGTTCATCGGCCGCAGCTTCCAGACGGGCCGGCCCTCCTCGACCTCGTAGATGCGGTTCATGGCCCGGCCGAAGGCCCCCGTGTAGCCGGAGGCCGTCCACAGGGCACCCAGGAGACCGGTGAGGAGGGCGAGCCCGGCGCCGGTGCTGGTGGTGAGGTTGTTGATCGGGCCCTCGAGCAGGGTCACGAGCTCGGCCGGAGCGTACTGGGAGAGGAAGTCCGTGAGCGCCTGGGTGGTGGCCTGTCCCTGGCCGAACACACCGAGCAGGGACACGATGGCCAGCAGCGCGGGGAAGAGGGAGAGGACTGCGAAGTACGTCAACGACGCGGCGAGGTCGGTGCAGTCGTCCTTGGAGAACTCGGAGAGCGCGCGCTTGACGACGTAGCCCCACGAGGGCTTGCTGATCTCGGTGGGGCTGTCCGGCTTGCGGGAGTCCTCGGGGTCCGGCGCGGTGCGCTCCTTGGAGCGGCTGTCCTGGGTGGTGTCCTGGGCCATGCTGCGTCCTTCGCGGTCGGCCGCCGGGTGCAGTGCGCGGGCTCCGGCCGGCGGCGGGGCGTGTGGGGGATGTCTCGTGCATCAGTGTACTGATGATCGCGCCGGTGGGCGACAATGGACCGGGCGGGCGATCGGTCCGCCGTCCGTCCCAGCACACCAGGAGGCCATCCGTGCCCACCACCCGGCGCACCGTCTCCGCGGAGGTCGACTTCGCGTCAGAGACCGACCACCTGGCGGTGTTCTCCCTCGCGGAAGCGCGCACCGGTGGCCGCGGCCGTCCCGGCGAGCGCCTGAGCCTGCGCGTCGACGGGGCCGAGGTGGAGCTCGAGGAGGCGGAGGACCTGCACGGCACCCGGCTGCACCTGGCCCGGGTGCCGGGCGGCACGCAGTGCACGGTGTCCTACGCGCTGGAGCTCGACGGCGACGCGGGCTCTCCGCCGCCGGCGGAGAGCGTCGACCACGTCCGCTACACCCGCCCGAGCCGCTTCTGCCCGTTCGACGAGATGGCCGGGACCGCCGACGCGCTCTTCCCCGGGGCACGGGGCGGCGGCTACGAGACGCTCCAGCGGGTGCGGGACTGGGTGCACGAGCACCTGGACTACGTGGCCGGCTCCTCGACGGCCACCGACACCGCCGTGCACACGTTCCTCACCCGGCGTGGTGTCTGCCGCGACTACGCGCACCTGCTCATCACCCTGCTGCGGGGTCTCGGGGTGCCGGCGCGGCTCGTGTCGGTCTACGCGCCCGGGCTGTCCCCCATGGACTTCCACGCGGTGGTCGAGGCCTGGGACGACGGCGCCTGGTACGTCCTCGACGCCACGGGCCTGGCTCCGCGCACGGACTTCGTGCGCATCGCCACGGGCGCGGACGCCTCGGAGACGGCGTTCCTGACCACCCTCGAGGGGGCGATCACGCTGGGGGGGATGCGGGTGTCCGCGGAGTCCTCCGCGCCCGCGCACGAGGACCCGCGGGCCAGGGTCGTCCTCCCGCTGCAGGACGGCCGGGCGGACCGGTTCACAGGTCGTTGACGGCCTCGCGCAGGCGGTCGGCGAGGCGGGTGAGGATCCGCAGCTCCTCCGGGTCCAGGCCCGCGGACATCAGCTCGTGGACGTGCAGCCGGAACTGCTCGGCGATCTGCACCTGCATCTGCCGGCCCCGGTCGGTCAGCCGGATCCGCAGCCCCCGCAGGTCCTGCGGGTCCTGCCAGCGGTGCACCAGCCCCTTGAGCTCGAGGCGTTCGAGCATCCGGCTGAGACTGGACTGGGTGAGCAGCACGTACTCGTTGAGCTCGTTGAGGCGCATGCCGGACTCGTCGGAGCGGGAGAGGTTGAACAGGACGTCGTACTCGCGGGCGGACAGCTCCGCGAACTCGGGTTGGCGCTGGAGACGCCGCATGACCGTCACCTGGGCCCTGAAGAGGGCCTCCCAGGCGTCGGCGCTGTTCTGCACACGATCTGTTTCTCTGCGGGGCACACGTTAATGCTACGACCCGGTTACATCGGCGTGCGGCGCCCCGGTGTCCCCCCTTTCGGGGGATGCTCCGTCCGGCCGCGCGGCGCACGGGCCCCGTGCCGCCCGCAATTCCCGGCGTGACCTGCGGAGATGATAACGCCCGGGGCTCCTGCGCACAGCAGGACGGCGTGCTCCCTCCTGTATTTTCTATAGCAAACGTCCACGAAAGAGCACACGGTGCCCGGCGTCACGTCCCGCGCGGCGGACGCGCGGAGCCCGTCCCGGACCCGGTCAGCGCGGTGATCCGCTCCTCACGGCGACGGTGCCGCTCCTCCTTGCGCGCCTCGACGAGCCGGTACAGCACCGGCACGAGCACCAGCGTCAGCAGGGTGGAGGAGATCAGCCCGCCGATCACCACCACGGCCAGCGGCTGGGAGATGAAGCTGCCCTGGCCCGTGATCCCCAGCGCCATGGGCGTCATCGCCAGGATGGTCGCCAGGGCCGTCATCACGATGGGCCGCAGCCGGCGGGCGGCGCCCTTCTCGATGGCCTCCCCCAGCACCATCCGGTGCTCCCCTCCCCGGTACTGGTTGATGAGGTCGATCAGCACGACCGCGTTGGTCACCACGATGCCCACGAGCATCAGCACGCCCACCAGCGACGCGAGCCCCAGCGGCACCCCGGAGGCCAGCAGAGCGAGCACCGCGCCCGTGGCGGCGAAGGGGATCGAGACCAGCAGGATCAGCGGCTGGACCAGCGACTTGAAGGTGGCCACGAGCACCACGTAGACGATCGCGATCGCGGCGAGCACGGCGAGCCCCAGCTGCCGGAACGTGGTCTCCTGCTCCGTGGCGGCCCCGCCCAGCTCGGCCGAGGCGCCCTGGGGCAGGTCCAGGTCCGCGAGCGCCTCCTGGACGTCGTTGCTCGTGGCACCGAGGTCGTCGCCGGCCGGGGTGACGGCCACGGTGGCGGTGCGCTGGTCGTTGCTCGACGTGATGGTCTCGACCGTGAGCGCCTCCTCGACCTCGGCCAGCTCGCCGAGCCGGACGGTCCCGCCCGCCGCCGGCACCGGCAGGGCCCGCAGCGCCTCGACGTCCTCGACGGCAAGGCCCTCGCCGATGGTCACGGCCACCGAGTCGGCGTCCAGGTCGATGGACCCGGCGGGGAGGGGGTTCACGGTGCCGGCGAGCGCGCCCGTGACCTGCTCCTCGCTCAGACCGCGCGCGGCGGCGGCGGCCCGGTCGACGGTGACGACCACGGTGGGCTGGGTCGCGGCCAGGTTGCTCGTGACCTGCCCCGCGGAGCCGAGCTCCCGCATGGCCCGGACCACGGCCTCGTCAGCCTCCACGAGCGTCGGCTGGTCCGTGGCGCTGACGGAGATCTCGACGTCGTTGCTTGTGAAGCCCTGGGCGCCCTGCACCGAGAACTCCCCGGCGCCCTCCAGCCGGTCCAGGCGCTCGCCGACGGTGCGGCGCAGCCGCTCCTGGTCCACCGCGGCGTCCGTCGTCACGGAGAACGTGGCGCTGTTGGTGCCGCTGCCGGGCAGGAACGCGGAGAAGCCACCGCCGGGGCCCATGGTGACCTGCACGTCCTCGATGCCCTCGGTCCAGTCCAGCACCTCCTCGGTGCGGCTCGCCTGCTCGGAGGTCACCGCGAGCGCGGTGCCGGGCGGCAGGTCCTGCTCGATCGTCATGGTGTTCTGCCCCGTGTCCCCGAGCAGGTTGGTGGGCAGCACCGGCAGCAGGGCGGCCGTTCCGCCGAGGATGAGCACGCTCACCCCGAGAGTGGCCCACGGGTGGCGCTGCGTGCCGCGCAGGACCGGGAGGTAGCCCTGGGCCAGCCGCGTCGGCGTCCCGGCCGCGGTGCCGGCCGCGGGCTCGGCCCAGGGCGCGGGGCGGTGCGCCGGCGCCCGGTGGCCCCGCCGGACCAGACGGGGGTCCCGCAGGAACCAGAACGCGAGGACGGGCACGATGGTCAGGGACACCACGAGCGAGGACAGCAGCGCGATGGTCGTGGTCAAGGCGAACGGGCGGAACAGCTCGCCGGTCACGTCGCCCACGAACGCGATGGGCACGAACACCGCCACCGTGATGAGGGTGGAGGCGGTGATCGCTCCCGCGACCTCGCGCACGGCGGTGAGGATGGCCCGGCGCTTCGCGTTGGCGGGGTCGGTGCGGAGGTCGACCGTCCCGTAGTGGCGCTTGATGTTCTCGATCACCACGATGGAGTCGTCCACGACCCGCCCCACGGACAGGGTGATCGCCGCCAGGGTCAGGAGGTTCAGCGAGTAGCCCAGGGCGTTGATCCCGATGAACGTGGCGAGCAGGGACAGCGGGATGGAGATCGCGGTCACCAGCGTCGAGCGCAGCGACGCCAGGAACACCAGGATGACGAGCACGGCGAACGCCAGCCCGAGGAGTCCCTCGACCGTGAGGTCCTCGATCGACTGCTCGATGTAGGGGGCCTGGTCGAAGACCGCGGTGATCTCGGCGCCGTTGCCGAGGTCCTCCTCGAGCTCGGGGATCATCTCCTCGACGGCCTGCGAGATCCCCACGGTGTCCCCGTCCGGGGTCTTGGTCACGGACAGTGCCAGGGTCGGGTCCCCGTTGGTGCGGGTGATCGACGTCTGCTCCTGCTCGTCGAGCTCCACGGTGGCCACCTCGCCGACGGTGGTGGGCTCGGCGCCGTCGGGCGCGTCCTCCGGGAGGGGCAGCGGGACGTTCTCCACGGCCTCGAGGGAATCGAGGGGGGAGCCGGCCTGGACGGGGAGGGTCGTGGCCCCGTCGTCCACGGTGCCCACGGGCACCAGGCCGCCGCTCTCCTCCAGGGCGGTGCGGATGTCGGCGGGCGTGGCTCCGGCCCGGGCGAGGTCGGCCCGGTCCGGCAGGATCGAGACGACCTGGTCGGGGGCGCCGCTGACCTCGGCGGAGCGCACGCCCTCGATCTTCTGCAGGTCCGGGACCGTCAGCCGTTCGAGGTCGGCCGCGAGCGGGCTGAGCTCCTCGTCGGAGGACACGGCCAGGAAGACGATGGGGAAGTCCGCCACGGAGCCGGCGAACGCGGTGGGCTCGACGTCGTCGGGCAGCTGCGTGCGCACGTTGGAGATCGCCCGCTCCACCTGGTTGCGAGCCCGGTCCAGGTCGGTGCCGTACTCGAAGCCGAGCTGGATGTTGGACAGCCCGCCGCGCGAGGTGGACGTCGAGCTCTCGAGGCCCTCCACGATGTTGAGCGCGCGCTCGAGGGGCCGGCCCACCTGCTCGTCGACGACCTCCGCGGACGCGCCGGGCATCGCCGAGACCACGCTGATGGCGGGGATCTCGAGGGACGGGATGAGCTCCTGCTTCATGGACCGCATGCTGAGCACCCCGAAGAGGGCGACGAACAGCGTGATGAGCACGATCAGGGCGCGGTTGGCCATCGATGCGCGGGCGAGGGAGAACACTCTGCTCCTTGGGGCGGGAAGGTCGAGGTCGTCCCGGCCGGGGCCGGGGCGCACGCCCCCCAGGGTACCGCCGCCTACCGACAGGTCACCGGGCCCCCCGGGCCCGGCCACGGGGGCGGGACGGACGACGACGAGGCCCCGGACCGACCTGCGGTCCGGGGCCTCGTCCCGCGGGCGGAGCCGTGCGGGGCGTCGCGGTGTCAGTTGATGCCGAGCACCCGGGCGGTGCGGCCCATGACCTCGTCCGCGAGCTGCGGGTTGTCGTTGAGCTTCACGCCGTAGGACGGGATGAGCTCCTTGATCCGCGGCTCCCACCCGGACATCCGCGCCGGGAAGGACTTCGCCAGGAGGTTGAGCATGATGGGCACGGCGGTGGAGGCCCCCGGGGAGGCCCCGAGCAGCCCGGCGATGGAGCCGTCCGCGGCGGTGATGAGCTCGGTGCCGAACTGCAGCACGCCGCCCTTCTCCTTGTCCCGCTTCATGACCTGCACGCGCTGCCCGGCCTCGACGAGCTCCCACTGCGGGCCGTCGGCGGTCGGGTAGAACTGCTGCAGCGCCTCGACCCGCTGGCCCTTGGACTTGGCCAGCTCGCTCAGCAGGTACTTCACCAGGTCCAGGTTGGCCAGGCCCGCGCGGGTCATCGGGTAGATGTTGTGCGGGCGCACGGACAGGGGCAGGTCCAGGTAGGAGCCCTGCTTCAGGAAGTTGGGCTTGAACCCGCCGAAGGGGCCGAACAGCAGCGCCCGGCGGCCGTGCTCGTAGCGGGTGTCCAGGTGCGGGACGGACATGGGCGGAGCGCCCACGGAGGCCTGGCCGTAGACCTTGGCGTTGTGCTGGGCGGCGACGTCCTCGTCGGAGTTGCGCAGCCACAGCCCGGAGACCGGGAACCCACCGTAGCCCTTGGCCTCCCGGATACCGGACTTCTGCAGCAGCGGCAGGGCGCCGCCGCCCGCCCCCACGAACACGAACTTCGCGCGGATGAGCCGGTGGCCCTCGGAGTTGAGCCGGTTCTTGACCTTCGCCACCCAGGTGCCGTCGCCCTGGCGGTCAAGGTCCACGACCTGCCGGCCGTAGCGCACCTCGCCGCCCCGGGCCCGGAGGTGGGCGACCTGCTGCCGGGTCAGCTCCCCGAAGTCGACGTCGGTGCCCTCGGGGGACCAGGACGCGGCCACGCGCCCCGCGCCGCGGCCGTGCATGGTCAGCGGTGCCCACTCGGCGATCTTCTCGCGGTCCTCGGTGTACTCCATGCGCTCGAAGAGCTTGTTCGGCCGGAGCGCCTCCCAGCGGCGGCGCAGGTAGTCGCTGTGGGCGTCGCCGAAGACGAGGGACATGTGCGGCACCGGGTTGATGAAGGTGCTGGGCTCCTGCAGCTTCCCCTCGGCCACGAGGGAGGCCCAGAACTGGCGGGAGAGCTGGAACTGCTCGTTGATGCCGAGCGACTTCTCGGGGCTCACGGATCCGTCGGCTGCCTGGGGGGCGTAGTTCAGCTCGCACAGCGCGGAGTGCCCGGTGCCGGCGTTGTTCCAGACGTTGGAGCTCTCCGCGCCCACCTGGTCGAGGCGCTCCAGCATCGTGACGTCCCACTGCGGCTCGAGCTCCTTGAGGAACACGCCGAGAGTGGCGCTCATGACGCCTCCGCCGATCAGGAGGACGTCGGTCGATTCCGTTGCCTGAGGTGATGTCACAGTCGATGCTCCCGTTGAAGGCCCGGCGCTGCGCCGGTGGATGGTCGGAATCAGACTATCGCCACGCCCGGACGATCCCCGAATGCGGCCGGGGGCGCGTCGGGGGCCGTGCTCATCCCTCGGTGTCGAGGTCCACCCGGTTGAAGGCCTCGTAGCCGGTCGAGCTCAGGGGGAAGGACGTCACGGAGTCGCCGACGGCGACCGCCGAGATCGGATGGGCCAGCGGGACGGCGGGCAGCAGGCGGGAGACGCGGTTGTTGATGGACGCGTACGCGCTCGACCGGGCCTCGCCGTCGGGCAGCGCCGGCGCGCGGTTGACCGCGCGGAACAGGGACGCGGCGTCCACCCCGAACTCGCCGTGCGGGGCGCCGAACAGCGCGGCCGTGAAATAGTCCGGGTCGCGGTATCCGCCGTTGAGCCCGAGCAGGTGCAGGGCGTGGTCGCCGTCCGGGTCCAGGACCCGCTCCACGTAGCCGTCCGACCACTCCACGGGGACGGGCTCGACCACGAACCCGGCCCGCACGAGCTGGGCCGCGATGTCGGCGTAGACCTTCTCGGGCTCCTGCATGTAGGTGCGGGAGGTGTTGCGCGGGTAGTAGAACCTCAGCGGCTCGCCGGCGTAGGACGAGGCCGCCAGCAGCTCCTGCGCCCGCTGCGGGTTGTAGGAGGGGACCTGCAGGTCGGTCCCGTCCATCGCGAAGCGGGCGGGCAGGAACTGGTCGGCCACCCGAGTGCCGTCGGGGTAGTGCTCGCGCACGATCGCCCCGCGGTCCACGGCGGCGGCGATGGCCGCCCGCACGTCGGGATCGTCCAGCGGCGCCACGTCCTGGTTGATGCCGAGGTAGGACACGGAGTACGGGTCGCGCTGGAGGACCTGCACGCCCTCGCGGGCGAGCGGGGCGAAGGAGTCCAGGCCCACCTGGTCGTAGCCGTCCACCTGGCCGAGGCGCAGGGCCACGTAGCGCAGCTCGGGCTCGGCGATCGTGCGGAACTCGAGCCGCCCGATGTCCCCGAGCTCGCCCCAGTAGTCCGGGTTCGCGCTGAGCACCACGTTCGTCCCGTCCCCCGACTCGTAGCGGAAGGGGCCGGTGCCCACGGGGTGCGTCTCGTGCGTGCCGGCCGCGAGGGCCGAGGGGGACGCGATCCCGAACGCGGGCTGCGTCAGCGCCCGGAGCAGGGGGGTGTGCGGCGCGGAGAGCGAGAGCACCACCGAGGAGGCCGATGCCGCGGTGCACCCCCCGTACAGGGACTCGGTGCCGGGAGCGGTGGTGCGGAAGACGGTGGCGAACGGGGTCCGCGCCCCGTCGGCGGCGAGCGACTCCCAGCGCTCGAAGTTCGCGCACACCGCCGCCGCGTCCAGGTCGGTGCCGTCGTGGAAGCGCACGTCCTCGCGCAGGGCGAAGGTGTAGGTGAGTCCGTCCGGGGAGCGTCTCCAGGAGCTGGCGAGGGCCGGTACCGCCTCTCCCGTGGAGGGGTCGGCGGAGACGAGTCCCTCGAGCATCTGGGCCCCGATCCGGGACGTCTCCAGGATGTTGACCGTGGCCGGGTCGAGGGTGGGGGCCGCGGCGGCGTTGGCGAAGACGAACTCCGCGCTCGGCACGGACCGGGAGGGGGTGGGCGCCCCGGGCGCGTCGTCGCCCCCGGGGGAGCACCCGCCGAGGGCGAGGAGCCCCGCGGCGAGCGCGAGCGCGGCCGCGGTGCGGGGGATTCGCCTGGGCGCCATGGGTCCTTCGCTGCCTCGCCGGATCGGTCGTGGGTGTCGTCGTGGGCGGTCCCCGGGCCGGGGACCGCCGGGTGCGCGAGGCGGGACTCGAACCCGCACGCCTGTCAGGGCACAGGAACCTAAATCCTGCGTGTCTGCCAGTTCCACCACTCGCGCCGAGGGGCCCGTGCGGGCCCCTCGTTCATCCTAGCCTCAGCCCTCGAGCCCGAGGTCGCGGCGCAGCTTCGCCACGTGGCCCGTGGCGCGCACGTTGTACTGGGCGAGCTCCACGTCGCCGTCGGGGCCGACCACCACGGTGGAGCGCACCAGGCCCTCGTAGGTCTTCCCGTAGTTCTTCTTCTCGCCCCAGGCCCCGTACGCCTCGGCGACCCGGTGGTCGGCGTCGGAGAGCAGGGGGAAGGTGAGGGACTCCTTCTCGGCGAACCGTGCCAGGGCCTCCGGCCCGTCCGGGGAGATGCCGAGCACGGCGAACCCGTCCGCGGCGAAGCGCTCCAGGCTGTCCCGGAAGTCGCACGCCTGCGTGGTGCAGCCGGGGGTGGACGCCTTCGGGTAGAAGTAGACGACCACTCGCCGCCCGCGGTGGTCGGCGAGCGAGACGGTCCGGCCCTGGGCGTCGGGCAGGGCGAAGTCGGGGGCCTGCCGGCCCGGTTCGAGACGTGCTGCCATGGGATGCTCCTCCGTGGTTCCGGTAGTGGTGCCGCCCGTGCCGCCGGTCGCGGTGCCGGTGCGGCGGGACGGCCGCGGACCACGAACACTACCGGCGCTCCCCCCGGGGATCCTGGACCCCTCGGCGGCGCCCCCCCCCCCCCGGCCCGCCCTGCGTTCACGCGCAGAGAAATGCTCATAAGTTTGCTTAGCATGGTGCTGTATTCCGTGTTCCGGGTCGGTAGACTGCTTTGCATGCCTTTCACCACTCAATGGCCGACCAACCGATTGCTCTCGACCGCGGCCCGGCTCGTGGAGCACGCGTGGAACGAGCGCCTGGCCACGCTCGGAGTGACCCACGCGGGTGTCATGGCCCTGGACGTGCTGAAGACGGCAGGGAGCATGACCCAGGCCCAGCTGGCGCACCGTGTCCGGGTGCAGGCCCAGACCATGGGCAAGACGCTGCACCGGCTCGAGCTGCACGGCCACGTGACCCGGTCGAAGAACATCCGTGACCGCCGCAGCCACCTCGTGTCGATCACCCCGGAGGGCCAGCGCATCCTCGAGGCCGCCACCCAGCTCGAGGACGAGCTGGTGGACCACGGGCTGCTCACGGACGAGCACCTGCGCCGCACCCTGGCCGACATCATCACCACGCTCGGCGGGGCCCGCTGGAAGCTGCGGGTCGAGCCGGACGGAACCGTCACCGACGCCGGTTCCGCCGACGCGACCCCGCCCGAGGAGTCGCGCGAGATCGCCGAGGCCGGCAGCCAGGGGGACGCCGCTCCCTGATCCGGCCACGGCCCACGGTTCCCCCACCCGCGGGCCGGGTCGCCAGGGGACGGGACCCCAGCACGAGACCCATGGGCGAGGTCACGAGGACGTGACCTCTGCCGAGAGCATCCGGGGGCACGGCGACGACCCCGGTTTTTTCGTGCCCGGCTCCCGTGCCCGGGAAGGACGGGTGCCTGCCCGGCGGTGGTGCGCGCGGTGTCGACCGCGGCCACGGGCCCGCCGGTGACGGACGGGAGGCGGGCGACGAAGAGCTCGCGCACGGCGAAGGGCCCCACCGCGACGTTCCGCGCTGGGGCCCTTCCGTGGTGCGCCCCCTCGGACTCGAACCGAGAACCCATTGATTAAGAGTCAATTGCTCTGCCAATTGAGCTAGAGGCGCTGGTGGTGCGGCAAGAACGTTAGCACGCCTCGGCCCGGGGGCCGAATCGCACCGGCCGGCTTCCGCCGTGCCCCGCCTCGCAACGAGAAAGTACTCTACCATCCCGGCCCGGCTTGTCCATTCCGCGGCCACGCCCACCGGCGGCCCCGACGTCTACCATGGCGGTCATGTCCTCCGCACAGACCCCGGCGCCGCCCACCTCGTCCGTCCCGCTCTCCGAGCTCCGCGTGGTCTCCCTCCCGGAGCAGCAGCTCGTGGACCACCTGAGCGCCCGCGTCCCGGGTTTCCGCTACGTCCTGTGGGACATGGCCGGTGACCCGGTGGGGGCCCGCGCCGACGAGATCGACATGGCGGTGGCCCCGTACTTCACCGGCCGCTGGATCGGGGCCCTGCCCGCCGCGACGCGCCTGCGGCTCCTGCAGCTGCAGAGCACCGGCTTCGACGGGGTGCCGGAGGCCGTCGGGCCGGATCTCGCGCTCTCGACCGCGGGCTGGGTGCACGCCGCCGGGACCGCCGAGCTGGCCCTGGGCCTGATCATCGCCGCCCAGCGCGAGCTCGACCGCGCCGTGCTGCAGCAGCACGACGGGATCTGGCAGCGCTTCGGGACCCGCAGCCTGGCCGACAGCCGCGTCCTGGTGCTGGGGGTGGGCGAGATCGGCTCCGCCGTGGTCGACCGGCTGCTCCCGTTCGAGGTCGACGTGACGCGGGTGGCCTCCCGCGCCCGCACCGACGAGCGCGGCCCCGTGCACGGGGTCGACGAGCTGCCGGCCCTGCTGCCCGACGCGGACGTGCTCGTGGTGGCACTGCCCGCGAGCCCGGCGACCGACGGCCTCGTCGACGCCCGCGTGCTCTCCCTGCTGCCCGACGACGCCCTGGTGGTCAACGTGGGCCGCGGCCGCGTGGTCGACACCCCCGCGCTCACCGAGGAGGTCGTGTCAGGGCGGCTCCGCTGCGCGCTGGACGTCGTCGAGCCCGAGCCCTTCCCCGGCGACCACCCGCTGTTCCGCGCCCCCGGGGCGATCCTCACGCCGCACACCGGGGGCTCCTGCACCTCGTACAAGCCGCGCGTGCGGCGGCTGCTGCGGACACAGCTCGAGCGCATCGCCGCGGGGGAGCGCCCGCTGTTCCTGCAGCAGGAGGGCCGGCTCGCCGTCCCGGCGGCCGGGGACCGGTAGTCCTGGACGTGCCGTGTCTCACATCTTGGGACACGGCGTCCGGAGATTGACACGCCTGGACGGGCGGCAGAGCATGGGACCATGCAACTCAGCCACGGTGTCGTCCAGCTCACGGTACGCGTCCTCGTCGGACGCGGGGCCTGAGCCGACGACCGGTCGAGCGCACGGGCCCTGTCGCACCTCCCGGTGCAGCGAGGGCCTTTTTTCTTGCCCGGCACCCCGGGGGACCGACTTCCCGGCCGGAACAGAACCACCCAGACCAGAAGGACTGCTGACATGAGCAAGGGACAGCCCATCAGCCCAGCGCTGATGGCCACCAAGCGCGCGGAGACCGCCGCTGACCACCGGCCCCCCGGGGCCCCGGAGAAGTCCGTCCCCGCCGTCCCGTCCGTCATGGGCCCGAGCAACACGGTGGCCCCCACGGAGATGACCGGCTCCCAGGCCGTCATCCGGGCGCTGGAGGAGCTGGGGGTCACCGACATCTTCGGCCTCCCCGGCGGCGCGATCCTGCCGACCTACGACCCGCTCATGGACACGGACAAGATCAACCACATCCTGGTCCGCCACGAGCAGGGCGCCGGTCACGCGGCCGAGGGCTACGCCCTCGCCTCGGGCCGCGTGGGCGTGTGCATCGCGACCTCCGGCCCCGGCGCCACGAACCTCGTCACCGCCCTCGCCGACGCCCACATGGACTCGATCCCGATGGTCGCGATCACCGGGCAGGTCTCGTCCAAGGTGATCGGCTCCGACGCCTTCCAGGAGGCGGACATCGTCGGGATGACGATGCCGGTCACCAAGCACTCCTACCTCGTGACGCGCGCCGAGGACATCCCGCGCGTGCTCGCCGAGGCGTTCCACCTGGCCTCGACCGGCCGTCCCGGCCCGGTGCTCGTGGACATCGCCAAGGACGCCCAGCAGGACACCATGACGTTCTCCTGGCCGCCCCGGATGGACCTGCCCGGCTACCGGCCCGTGACGCGCGGGCACGCCAAGCAGATCCGGGAGGCCGCCAAGCTCATCGCCGCGGCCCAGCGGCCCGTGCTCTACGTGGGCGGCGGGACGATGCGCGCCGACGCGGCCGCCGAGCTCAAGGAGCTGGCCGAGCTGACCGGCGCACCCGTGGTGACCACCCTGACGGCACGGGGCGTGTTCCCGGACTCCCACGAGCAGAACCTCGGGATGCCCGGCATGCACGGCACCGTCCCGGCCGTGTACTCGATGCAGCAGGCGGACCTGCTCGTGACCCTCGGCGCGCGCTTCGACGACCGCGTCACGGGCCACCTGGAGACCTTCGCCCCCACGGCCAAGATCATCCACGCCGACATCGACCCGGCCGAGATCTCCAAGAACCGCACCGCCGACGTCCCGATCGTGGGCGACGTCAAGGAGATCATCCCGGACCTCGTGACCGCCGTGCGCCAGGAGTTCGAGCGCGGCGGCAGCCCCGACCTCTCGTCGTGGTGGACCGCGCTGAGCAGTCTGCAGGCCACCTATCCGCTGGGCTATCCCCAGCCGGCCGACGGGCTGGGGTCGCCGCAGCACGTCATCGAGCGGATCTCCGCCCTGACCGGGCCCGAGGCCGTCTACGTCTCCGGCGTGGGCCAGCACCAGATGTGGAGCTCGCACTTCGTGCAGTACGAGCGGCCCCGCCAGTGGCTGAACTCGGCCGGCCTGGGGACCATGGGCTTCGCCGTCCCGGCCGCGATGGGGGCCAAGGTCTCCCAGCCCGACCGCGTGGTCTGGGCGATCGACGGCGACGGCTGCTTCCAGATGACCAACCAGGAGCTCGCCACCTGCACGATCAACAACATCCCGATCAAGGTGGCGGTGATCAACAACTCCTCGCTGGGCATGGTGCGCCAGTGGCAGACGCTGTTCTACGACGGCCGGTACTCCAACACCGACCTGAACACGGGCCACGACAGCATCATGGTGCCGGACTTCGTCAAGCTCGCCGACGCCTACGGGTGCGCCGCCCTGCGCTGCACCCGCGACGAGGACGTCGACGACGTCATCCGGCAGGCCCTCGAGATCAACGACCGCCCCGTGGTGATCGACTTCGTGGTCTCCGCCGACGCGATGGTGTGGCCGATGGTGCCCTCCGGCGTGTCGAACGACCAGATCCAGATCGCCCGCAACATGACCCCCGAGTGGGACGAGGAGGACTGACCATGAGCCGACACACCCTCTCCGTGCTGGTCGAGGACAAGCCGGGCGTGCTGACCCGGGTGGCCGGACTGTTCGCGCGCCGCGCCTTCAACATCGACTCGCTCGCCGTGGGACCCACGGAGCTCGACGGCGTCTCCCGCATCACCGTGGTGGTGGACGCCGAGGGCGAGCTGCTCGAACAGGTCACCAAGCAGCTGAACAAGCTCATCAACGTCATCAAGATCGTCGAGCTGACCCCCGACTCGTCGGTGCAGCGCGACCACATCATGGTCAAGGTCCGCGCCGACGCCGCGACCCGTCTGCAGGTCACCCAAGCCGCGGACCTGTTCCGGGCCACCGTTGTCGACGTCTCCACCGAGTCGCTCGTCATCGAGGCCACCGGCGCCCCGGAGAAGCTCCGGGCGCTGCTGGACATCCTGGAGCCGTTCGGCGTCCGGGAGATCGTCCGGGCCGGTACGCTGGCCCTCGGACGTGGTCCCAAGTCGATGAGCGACCGCGCCCTGCGCCACTGACGCCTCCGGGCGGCGGTGGCAGCGGGCGCCGGCCCGCAGACACCCCAACCACCTCGCGGCGGTGCAGCCGCCGCGCCCACCCATGCTTCAAGGAGACATTCCCATGGCAGAGATCTTCTACGACGACGACGCCGACCTCTCGATCATCCAGGACCGCTCCGTGGCCGTCATCGGCTACGGCTCGCAGGGCCACGCCCACGCGCTGAACCTGCGCGACTCCGGCGTGGACGTGCGCATCGGCCTCGCCGAGGGCTCGCGCTCCCGGGCCAAGGCCGAGGCCGAGGGCCTGCGCGTGCTCACCGTCGCGGACGCCGTCGAGGAAGCCGACGTCATCATGATCCTGACCCCCGACCAGGTCCAGCGCCACGTCTACGCCGAGTCCATCGCCCCGAACCTGGAGCAGGGCGACGCGATCTTCTTCGCCCACGGCTTCAACATCCGCTACGGCTACATCGAGGCCCCGGAGGGCGTCGACGTGGTCATGGTCGCCCCGAAGGGCCCGGGCCACACCGTGCGCCGCGAGTTCGAGGCCGGCCGCGCCGTGCCCGCCCTCGTGGCCGTGGAGAAGGACGCCTCCGGCAAGGCCCTCGAGCTGGGCCTGTCCTACGCCAAGGGCATCGGCGGCACCCGGGCGGGCGTGATCAAGACCACGTTCACCGAGGAGACCGAGTCCGACCTCTTCGGCGAGCAGGCGGTCCTGTGCGGCGGCATGTCCCACCTGGTGCAGTACGGCTTCGAGACCCTGACCGAGGCCGGCTACCAGCCGGAGATCGCCTACTTCGAGGTCCTGCACGAGCTCAAGCTCATCGTGGACCTCATGGTGGAGGGCGGCATCGCCAAGCAGCGCTGGTCGATCTCGGACACCGCCGAGTACGGCGACTACGTCTCCGGCCCCCGGGTGATCAACCCCGCGGTCAAGGAGAACATGAAGGCCGTGCTGGCCGACATCCAGGACGGCACCTTCGCCAAGCGCTTCATCGAGGACCAGGACAACGGGGGCGCCGAGTTCAAGAAGCTGCGCGAGAAGGAGGAGTCCCACCCGATCGAGGTCACCGGCCGGGAGCTGCGCAAGCTCTTCGCGTGGACCTCCCCGGACGCCGACTACGTCGAGGGCACCGCGGCCCGCTGATCCGCACCGCCCCCCGCCGCCGCGAGCGGTGGCGGGGGCACCGGCCGAGGGGCCGCGTCCGCNCCGCACGTGATGTGCCGAGCACTCCGTGCGGGCGCGGCCCCTCGCCGCGTCCGCCGGTCCGGCCCCGGCGCAGGTGCCCGTCGTCGTCCTCGCCCGCGGTCGCCGCTCGCCCGGCGGTGACCGGGCTCAGCCCTGCCGCACCGCCGGCACGCCCTCGGAGGGCTGGACGACGACGAAGCCCGGGCCGGAGAAGGCGAGCTGGAACGCCTCGCCGGAGCCGCCGCGCAGCAGCGAGCCCATCGACAGGTCGTTCTGGATCCCCGGCACGAGGTTCGCCGACCACGCGACCGCCGCCTGCGGGTCCACGAAGGTGGGCTGGACGGAGCAGTCGAGGATCATGGGCGGCCCGTCCGAGCACAGGGCGAGCACGCCCTGGCCGGAGAGCTCCAGGTTGAACAGCCCGCCGGACATCAGCCCGGCCCCGCCCACCCGCCGGATGTCCCAGGCCAGGGTGTCGTCGAAGGCCAGCAGGGACCCGCTGCCGACGGTGATGGCCTCGCCCTCGAGCAGGACGGTGAACACGTGGCGCGCCTGCCGGGCGAAGAACACCTCGCCCTCGCCCGAGACCCGCATCATGGGGGCGTCCTCGTTGGTGAGGACCTTCTTCATGAGCTTGCCGATGGAGCCGGAGCCCTCGTGCCGGAAGGCCATCCGGCCCTGGTAGGCGACCATGGCGCCCTTGGTGGCGACGACGTCGGGGCCCAGGCCCACGCGCAGCATCCGGTCGGACTGCCGTGCCCAGCGCTCCCGGCTCTGGTGCTCGAAGTGGTCCTGGGCGAAGAGCTCGCTGCGCACGGTGGCCTCCTGGGGTTCTCGGTGCTCGCTGTCCCCACCCATCGTGGCACCGGAACGCCCGGATCCGCACCGTCCGGGAGGTCGGTAGAGTGGAGGCCGTGACTTCCTCCCACCGCACCCCGTACTACATCACCACGGCCATCGCGTACCCCAACGGCACCCCGCACATCGGGCACGCCTACGAGGTCATCGCGACCGACGTCATGGCCCGGTTCAAGCGGCTGGACGGCTACGACGTCCGCTTCCTGACCGGCACCGACGAGCACGGGCAGAAGATGCAGCAGACCGCGGAGAAGGAGGGCCTCACGGCCCGGGAGCTCGCGGACCGCAACTCGGCGCGCTTCCGCGAGATGGACGACGCGCTGAACATCTCCTACGACCGCTTCATCCGCACCACGGACGCCGACCACTACGCGGCGTCGGCGGCCATCTGGCGGCGGATGGAGGAGGCCGGGGACATCTACCTCGGCAAGTACGCCGGCTGGTACTCCGTGCGCGACGAGGCGTTCTACGGCGAGGACGAGACCGAGCTCCGCGAGGACGGCGTGCGGTGCTCGACAGGCACCGGCACGGAGGTCACCTGGACCGAGGAGGAGTCCTACTTCTTCCGCCTCTCCGCCTACCAGGACCGGCTGCTGGCCCTCTACGAGCAGGAGGGCTTCGTCTTCCCCGAGACCCGCCGCAACGAGATCTCCTCGTTCGTGCGCTCGGGCCTGGAAGACCTCTCGATCTCCCGCACCACCTTCGACTGGGGCGTGCCCGTGCCCGGCAACCCGGACCACGTGATGTACGTGTGGGTGGACGCCCTCACCAACTACCTCACCGGGGTGGGCTTCCCGGAGACCGACGCCGAGACCTTCCGGCGGTACTGGCCGGCCGACGCCCACGTGATCGGCAAGGACATCGCCCGCTTCCACGCCGTGTACTGGCCGGCGTTCCTGATGTCCGCCGGGCTGCCCCTGCCCAGGCGCGTCTTCGCCCACGGCTTCCTGTTCAACCAGGGCGAGAAGATGTCCAAATCCGTGGGCAACGTCATCGACCCGCACGCCCTCGTGGCCGAGTACGGGCTCGACCCGCTGCGCTTCTTCCTGCTGCGCGAGGTGCCGTTCGGCCAGGACGGCAGCTACTCGCACGACGGGATCAAGAACCGGATCAACTCCGACCTCGCCAACGACCTCGGCAACCTCGCGCAGCGCTCGCTGTCGATGGTCGCCAAGAACTGCGAGGGCCGGGTCCCCGTGCCGGGGGAGCTCACGGCCGAGGACCGCGCCATGCTCGCGGCCGCAGCCGGGCTCTACGAGCCGGTGCGCGCCGAGTTCGACGAGCAGCAGTTCCACCGGGCGCTCGAGCGGATCTGGCGGGTGGTCGCCGAGGCCAACCGGTACTTCACCGCCATGGAGCCCTGGAAGCTGCGCAAGACCGACGCCGAGCGGATGGCCACCGTGCTCTGGGTGACGCTCGAGGTGGTGCGCGTGGTCGGCGTCCTGGTGCAGCCGGTGATGCCCGACGCCGCCGCCCGGCTGCTCGACGTGCTCGGCCAGGACGAGGGCGGGGCCCGGCTGTTCACCGCCCTGGGCACGGCCCTGGTCCCCGGCACGGAGCTGCCCCGGCCCGCGCCGGTCTTCCCGCGCTACGAGGAGCCCGCGGCGCTGCAGGCCTGAGCCCGCCCGCTCCGTCCATCATGTGAGACGTCCGTCCACTCCGTGGTCGGACGGGTCGTCGTGCTCCTATCCTGGGGCCATGAGCCAGCCGACATCCGCAGCAGCCCCCGTCCACCTGAAGATCGCCCTCGTCCCGGGAGACGGCATCGGCCCCGAGGTCGTCGCCGAGGCGGAGAAGGTCCTCGACGCCGTGACCGCCGCGGCCGGCGTCACCGTGGAGAAGCGGGAGTTCGGCCTCGGCGCCCGGCACTGGCTCGAGACGGGGGAGACCCTCACGGACCGCACGCTGGACGAGCTGCGCGCCTACGACGCCATCCTGTTCGGCGCCGTCGGCGCCGCGCCGGACGACCGGCGGGTCCCGTCCGGGATCATCGAGCGCGACGTGCTGCTGAAGATGCGCTTCAGCCTCGACCACTTCGTCAACCTCCGCCCGTCCAAGCTGTTCCCCGGCACCACGAGCCCGCTCTCCGCCCCCGGGGACATCGACTTCGTGGTGGTGCGCGAGGGCACCGAGGGTCCCTACGCCGGCAACGGCGGGGTGCTGCGCGGCGGCACCGACGCCGAGATCGCCACGGAGGTCTCCCTCAACACCGCCCACGGCGTGCGCCGCCTCGTGCGCTACGCCTTCGAGCTCGCCGCCACGCGGGAGCGCAAGAGGCTCACGCTGGTCCACAAGCACAACGTGCTCGTCAACGCCGGCCGCCTCTACTCCCGCCTCGTCGAGGAGATCGGCGCCGAGTTCCCCGACGTCGCCGTCGACTACCTGCACGTGGACGCGGCCACGATCTTCCTCACGACCGACCCGGCACGCTTCGACGTCATCGTCACCGACAACCTCTTCGGGGACATCCTCACCGACCTCGCCGGCGCGGTGACGGGCGGCATCGGCCTGGCCCCGGCCGGCAACATCAACGCGGACCGCACCGCGCCGTCGATGTTCGAGCCCGTCCACGGCTCCGCCCCGGACATCGCCGGGCAGCAGCTGGCGAACCCCGTGGCGGCGATCCTCGCGACCGCCATGATGCTGGACCACCTCGGCCACCCCGGGCCGGCCGCCCGGATCGAGGCCGCCGTGCAGCGGGACCTCGCCGAGCACGGCAACGAGACCCGCACCACCGCCCAGGTGGGCGACGACGTGCTCGCCGCCCTGGCCTGAGCCGCTCCCGGCGTGCTCCGGGGATAGGCTGGGGCACGGAAGCAACAGCTGAGCCCCGCGTGCCGGTCGCCACGGGGTCGACCTCGCAGGGAGACGCAGTGACCACACAGCCCACCACCTTCGCCCACCACCTCAGCCAGGACCCGGTCCCGGAGGAGGTGCGGGCGGCCATCCTCGCCGATCCTGGGTTCGGCACGAACTTCACGGACCACATGGTGAAGATCGACTGGTTCGGGGACGTCGAGCAGGGGACGGGGCGCTGGAGCGACCCCAGGATCGAGCCGTACGGCCCCCTGGTGCTGGACCCCGCCGCGGCCGTGCTGCACTACGGCCAGGAGATCTTCGAGGGGCTCAAGGCCTACCGCCACGCGGACGGCTCCGTGTGGACGTTCCGGGCCGAGGCCAACGCCGCCCGGCTCAACCGGTCCGCCCGCCGGCTGGCGCTGCCGGAGCTGCCCGAGCAGATGTTCCTGGACTCGCTGCGGGAGCTGGTCTCGGTGGACGAGCAGTGGGTGCCGGACGGGGACGGCGAGTCCCTGTACCTGCGCCCGTTCATGATCGCCACGGAGGCGTTCCTGGGCGTGCGCCCGGCCCGGCAGGTGCTGTACTCGGTGATCGCCTCCCCGGCCGGCAACTACTTCGGCGGACCCGTGAAGCCCGTGGACATCTGGCTCTCCCGGGACTGGGCCCGGGCCGGGCGCGGCGGCACGGGGGCGGCCAAGTGCGGCGGCAACTACGCCGCCTCCCTGATCGCCCAGATGGAGGGCGACGCCCACGGGTGCCAGCAGGTGATGTTCCTGGACCGCGACCGCGGGGACGCCGTCGAGGAGCTGGGCGGCATGAACGTGTTCTTCGTCTACGAGGACGGCCGCCTGGTGACGCCCGAGCTCACCGGCACGATCCTCGAGGGCGTCACCCGCCGCTCGATCATCCAGCTCGCGAAGGACCGTGGGATGAGCGTCGAAGAACGTCGTTTCACCCTCGACGAGTGGCGCGAGGGCTGGCAGGCCGGGACCATCACCGAGGCGTTCGCGTGCGGGACCGCCGCCGTCATCACGCCCATCGGCCGGCTCCTCTCCCCGGAGGAGACCATCGGCGACGAGGGCTCCCGGCCCGGCGAGGTCACCATGGACATCCGCAGGCAGCTCCTGGAGATCCAGACGGGCCGTGCGGAGGACCCGCACGGCTGGCTGACCCGCCTGGTCTGAGCCCCGGCGGCCCCCGGGACGCCCCCGGGGGCCGCGCCGCGGCCCGCGGACCGTGGGATAGCCTGGTCCCATGCGAATTGCCAGGTTCACGGTCGACCACGAGATCCACTTCGGCGCGGTGCAGGGCGCCGCCGGCGAGGAGACGGTCACCGTCCTCGCGGGCGACCCCTTCTACACCGGGATCAACCCCACCCAGCAGCGCCACGACATCGCCGACGTCCGGCTCCTGGCCCCCGTGATCCCGCGCTCCAAGATCGTGTGCGTGGGCCGCAACTACGCCGACCACGCCGCGGAGCTGGGCAACGAGCTGCCCGCCTCCCCGATGCTGTTCCTCAAGCCCAACACATCCGTCGCCGGTCCGGGCGACCCCGTGACGCTGCCGTCGTGGACCGAGCAGGTCTCCTACGAGGGCGAGCTCGCCGTCGTCATCGGGCGGATGTGCAAGGACGTCCCGGCGGAGCGCGTGTCCGAGGTGGTCTTCGGCTACACCGCCGCCAACGACCTCACCGGCCGCGACGTGCAGAAGACCGACGGTCAGTGGGCGCGCGCCAAGGGCTTCGACGGCGCCTGCCCGCTCGGGCCCTGGATCGAGACGGACCTCGACACCTCCGCCCTCGCCGTGCGCAGCCGCGTCAACGGCGAGACCAAGCAGGACGGCAACACCCGGGACATGGTCTTCGACGTCCCGTTCCTCGTCTCCTACGTCTCCCAGGCCTTCACGCTCCTGCCCGGCGACGTCATCCTCACGGGCACGCCCGCAGGCGTCGGCATCGTCGACGAGGGCGACCGGATCGAGGTGGAGGTCGAGGGCATCGGCGTCCTGTCGACCGTCCTGCGCCGCTGACCTCCGCGAGCCCCGGCTCGCCCCGCCCTCCCGCACGACCACGCCCGCACCCCGATCGATCCACGAAAGAGCCATGACCGACACGTCCGCCAGCCCGGCCACCGCCTCCACCACGTCCACGCCCGTGCGCGTGCGCTTCTGCCCGTCCCCGACGGGCACCCCGCACGTGGGGCTGATCCGCACCGCGCTGTTCAACTGGGCCCACGCCCGGCACACCGGCGGCACCATGGTCTTCCGCGTCGAGGACACCGACACCCAGCGGGACTCGGAGGAGAGCTACCAGCAGCTGCTCGAGGCGCTGGCGTGGCTGGGGATCGACTGGGACGAGGGCGTCGAGACCGGGGGCCCGCACGCACCGTACCGGCAGTCGCAGCGCCTGGACGTCTACCGGGACGTGGCGGCCCGGCTGCGGGAGCACGGGGCCGTCTACGAGGCCTACTCCACCCCGGAGGAGGTCGAGGCCCGCCACCGCGCGGCCGGCCGCGACCCCAAGCTCGGCTACGACAACTTCGACCGCGACCTCACCGAGGAGCAGATCGCGGCGTTCCGCGCCGAGGGCCGGGAGCCCGTGCTGCGGCTCCGGATGCCGGACGAGGACATCGTGGTCCACGACATGATCCGCGGCGAGATCGTCTTCCGCGCCGGTTCCATCCCGGACTACGTGGTGGTCCGCGCCAACGGCCAGCCGCTGTACACGCTCACCAACCCCGTGGACGACGCCCTCATGGAGATCACCCACGTGCTGCGCGGCGAGGACCTGCTCTCCTCGACGCCGCGCCAGATCGCGCTGTTCCGCGTGCTGGTGGAGATCGGCTTCGCGAAGTACGTGCCCGAGTACGGCCACCTGCCCTACGTCATGGGGGAGGGCAACAAGAAGCTGTCCAAGCGTGACCCCGAGTCCAGCCTCTTCCACCTCAAGGACAGCGGGTTCGTCCCCGAGGGCCTGCTCAACTACCTGGCCCTGCTGGGCTGGTCCCTGTCCGCGGACGAGGACGTCTTCACCGTGGAGCAGCTCGTGGAGCACTTCGACGTCCACGACGTCCTGGCGAACCCCGCGCGGTTCGACCTCAAGAAGGCCACCGCCATCAACGGCACCCACGTCCGCCGGCTCGCCCCCGAGGACTTCCGGGACCGGCTCGTCCCGTACCTGCAAGCCGGCGGCGTGCTGGGGGAGGACCTGGACGAGCGCCAGCAGGAGATCCTCGACCGGGCGGCGCCGCTGGTCCAGGAGCGGATGAACCTGCTCGGCGAGGCCCCCGAGCTGCTGTCCTTCCTCTTCGCCGGCGACGACGAGATCGAGGTCGCCGACGACGCCCGCAAGCAGCTCAAGGACTCGGCCGGCGACGTCCTCCGGGCCGCGCTCGCGGCCCTGGAGCCGCTCGAGCAGTGGAGCGCCGCCGACCTCGAGGCCGCGCTGCGCGAGGCCATCGTGGACGGGCTGGGCATCAAGCCGCGCCTGGCCTTCGGGCCGGTCCGCACCGCCGTGTCCGGGCGGCGGATCTCCCCGCCGCTGTTCGAGTCCCTCGAGATCCTCGGCAAGGACTCCTCCCTGACGCGCCTGCGCGCGCTCGCCGCCCAGCTGGGCTGAGCCCCCGCACGGCCGGCGACGNCGGTCCGGGACTCGTGCCGCGGCAGGAGGCCCGGACCGTCGTCGTCATCTGCGCGCACCGGGGCTCTCCGGCGTAGCCTGGAGCACGGGGGGCGATCACCATGGAACGGACCGACGAGCAGATCGACGCGCTGCGCGCAGGACGCCCGCAGCACCGCAACCCGGTGCAGCGGGACACCGTCACGTGGTTGCGGACCGGGGCCGAGACGGGGGGCGAGCACGCCCTGCTGCACGTCGAGGTGGAGCCCGGCGGAGAGGTGCTCGCCCACTACCACCGCCGGTTCGGGATGCGCCTGCGCGTCCTGGAGGGCACGCTGCGCGTGCAGGTGGGCCACGTGGTGCGGGACCTGGCCGCCGGGGGAGAGGTCGAGGTGCCCCAGGAGCACGTGTTCCGCTGGAAGAACCCCGCCGGGACGCCGGCCCGGTTCGTCGTGGAGCTGCGGCCTGCCCACGAGGGCTTCGAGAAGGGCCTGGTGGCCCTGTACGGGCTGGCCCGGGACGGCCGCGCCCGCCGGGACGGCCGGCCGAAGAGCCTGCTGCGCACGGCCCTGCTCATCCAGTGGACGGACATCAACCTGCCGGGGATCTACCGCTGGCTCGGACCGGTCCTCCGGGTCCTCGCGGGGGTCGCCCGCCGCCGGGGGATCGACCGTGAACTCGAGGACCGCTACTGCGGCTGAGCCCGATTTGCCGCCCCGCCGGAAGGCCGGTATAGTTTTCTTGCGTTGCGCCGGTCGCCGCGGGAAACCGCCGGACCGGGGACGACAGTGGGATATGGTGTAATTGGCAACACTACGGTTTCTGGTACCGTCATTCTAGGTTCGAGTCCTGGTATCCCAGCACTGCTCCATCGGATCAGTACGGCCCCATCGTATAGCGGCCTAGTACGCCGCCCTCTCACGGCGGTAACGCGGGTTCGAATCCCGCTGGGGTCACCACCGCTGAACACCCCCGGACCACACGGTCCGGGGGTGTTCTCGTGTGCGGGCTCCGGCTGCCGGGCCGGCGTCCGGAGCAGGGTTCCGGACCTGGTACAGTGTACGAGGCCGGTCGCGGTGAAGCCGCGGACCGGATCGTCAGGGCCCCATCGTATAGCGGCCTAGTACGCCGCCCTCTCACGGCGGTAACGCGGGTTCGAATCCCGCTGGGGTCACCACGAGCGAAATCCCCCGGACCGCACGGTCCGGGGGACTTCTGCGTCTCCGGGGCCCGGCGTCCGCAGCGACGGTCCCGCCGAGGTGACAGCCCGTCGGGCCCTGTGCCGGTGCGCTTGTCGACCGGTCTCCTCCAGGGGCGGGACGCGTCCGTCCCACGAGCCGGCCCGGGTCAGCCGTCCAGCTCGTTCGACGGACGGGCCCACGGACCTGTGATGGCCAGGGTGAAGCCGGGCTGCTGGATGTTGACGAACAGGTGGTTCCCGTCCTCGGAGAACGCCGGGCCGCAGAACTCCGAGTCGTTGTAGTCGTTCCGGGCCAGGGCGTAGGCGCGTCCCCGCTCCGTCACCCCCACCAGGTGGCTGGTCCCGTCCCCGTCCTCGGCGAGCACGAGACCGCCCTGCGGGGAGATCGTGATGTTGTCGGGCCGCTCGAAGCGCATCTCGAGGTCCGGGTCCTCCCTGACCCCGAAGAGCACGGTCAGGGTCACCGTCCCGGCGGCCGGATCGTGGAACCACACCTGACCGTTGTGCACGTGCTCGGCCCCGCCCCGGGTCCCGCCGGCCCCACCGTCCTCCTCCGGCCCGTCCTGGGCGTCCGCGTAGCTGGAGACGAAATAGACCCCGTCGTCGTTCCACCACTGTCCCTCGAGCTTGTGCGCACGGGTGATCGCGTCGTCGGAGAACTGCCTGCGCACCGATTCGTCCCGGCCATCGCGGTCGGGGACGTCGATCCACTCGACGTCGTAGCGGGTGCCCACGCCGGTCGCCTCCGCCAGGTCCTGGACGACGGTCCCCTCCACGAGGCACCGCATGGCCTGCAGCCGGCCGGCGGTGTCACCGTCCTGCGACTCCGCGAGCTCGCGCAGGGCGTTCCGTCCCGGCACGAAACCGGGTGGGGGAGTCCAGCGGAAATAGAGCCCGCTGGGGTCCCCGGCGTCCTCCGTCAGGTAGATCCGGGTGGTGGCCGGGTCGACGGCCACGGCCTCGTGCGAGTAGCGGCCCAGGAACTTCAGGGGGACCGGGGACCTGCCGAGGTTGGCCTCGCGGCTCTCCGGGTCGACCTCGAACACGTAGCCGTGGTCCTTGGTGAGGCCGTCCTCGCCCGCTCGCGCGCTCGTCTCCTCGCAGCTCAACCACGTGCCCCAGGGCGTGACGCCGCCGGCGCAGTTGTTGACCGTCCCGGCCAGCGACGTGTACTGGGACACCCTGCGTCCCTGGGTGTCCACGACCAGGGTGGACGTGCCGCCGGAAGCGCCCGGATCGTAGGTGAGCCCGTCCACCGCGGGCACCGCGTGCGGCTCGGAGCCGTTGTTCTCGTGGTTGCAGACCAGCACGGTGCCGCCCTCGGGGCCGCCGAAGACGCCCATGCCGTCGGGGTCGGACGGATGGGTCCCGTCGGACGTCGCGGTCTCGCCGGAGCGTGCCAGCACCGTGTAGGAGAAGCCGCTCGGCAGCGCGAGGACGCCCGCGGGATCGGCGATCAGCGGCCCGTAGCCGACGGCCGCACGGGTCGTGGGATGGTCGATGCGACCGCACGACGCCAGACCCCCGAGGCCGGCGACCGCGAGGCCGAGGGCACCGGCGCCGAGAAAGCCGCGGCGGGAGAGACGAGATGGCATGGCACGGCTCCTCGGTCGAGGACAGGTGGCTGCCGGAGTGCAGCCCTTCGGCTCCGGTCACCCTAGCGGCGGCCGTGGCGTCGCGGCACTCCTTGACGCCGGGTGATGGGCGCGCGCGGCCCCGCCACAGCACTAAGCAGGCTTACATTTACGCCCCGGCACTGCTAGGTTGGCAGGGCGGCGCAGCACCGAAGCCGAGACCGTCGCCGGGACGAAGGAGCGCAGCATGAACGAGAACTACGACGTGGTCGTCGTCGGAGGGGGACCGGCAGGCCTCGCGGGGGCCCTGTGCCTGGTCCGCGCCCGGCGGACGGTCCTCGTGGTGGACGCCGGGGCCCCGCGCAACGACCCCGCCGAGCACATGCACAACTACCTCGGCCGGGACGGCGACGCCCCGGGCGCGCTGCTCGCCGACGGACGGGCCGAGATCACCGGCTACGGCGCCGACGTCGTCGACGGCACCGTGGTCTCCGCGCGCGCCACCGGGGAGGGCGGCTGCGACGCACGGTTCGACCTGACGCTCGAGGACGGCCGGTCCGTGCGGGCGCGCCGGGTGCTGATCACCACCGGGCTCACCGACGAGCTGCCGGACGTCCCCGGCCTGGCGCAGCGGTGGGGGCGCGACGTCATCCACTGTCCCTACTGCCACGGCTGGGAGTGGCGGGACGAGCCGCTGACGGTCCTGGGCACGGGACCCACGGCGGTGCAGCAGGCCCAGCTGTTCCGCCAGTGGAGCCACGACATCACGCTCGTGCAGCACACCGCCCCGGATCCCGACGACGACGAACGCGCGCAGCTGTCGGCCCTCGGCATCGCGTGCGTGTCGGGAGAAGCATCGGGCGTGGAGGTGGTCGACGACCGGATCGCCGGGCTGAGGCTCGTGTCCGGGGACCTGGTGCCGTGCCGTGCCGTGGTGGTCGTGCCGCGTTTCGCGGTCAGCTCCCGTCTCATCGACTCCCTCGCTCTGAGCACGGCGCAGGAGGAGGAGAAGGGCCACGCGGTCGGCAGCTACGTGCCCTCGGCGCCCACGGGAGGCACGGACGTGCCGGGCGTCTACGTGGCCGGCAACGTCACGGACCTGCACGCCCAGGTCCTCGCCGCGGCGGCCGCCGGGCTCAAGACCGGCACGGCCGTCAACACCGACCTGCTCGCCGAGGACCTCGACCGTGCGCTCGCCGGGCACGGCCGGACATGACGGACCCGGTCGACCACGAGCGGATCCACGAGGCGCTGGAGCGCACGCGCAGGACCTTCCACGCCCACGTCTCCTCCGCCGCGCCGGAGGCCCTGCAACGGACCGGGGCCTTCCCGGCCGGCTGGGACCCGTGCTTCCGGCCGTCCATCACTCTCACGGAGGTCTGCCGCTGCGCGACGGCGCACGTCGACCACCACCGGCAGCAGCTCGGACCCGGCACGGGTGACCAGGTGCGCGCCCAGGGCGCCGCGGCCCGAGGCGGTCCCGAAGGCGCCGTACGGGGTCATGGGGTCCTCCGCGAGGGGAGGCCCCCGCCGGCCCTGGTCTCCCCGGGTCGGCGGGGCCGGAGACCGGCTCAGGCCAGCGAGGCGTCCAGGGTGATGTCGACGGACAGGGCCTGCGAGACCGGGCAGCCGGCCTTGGCCTCCTCGGCGATGCGCGCGAAGTCCTCCTGGGAGAGGTTCTCCACCTGCGCCTCCACGATGAGCTTGACCCCCTTGATGCCCTCGCCCGCCACGAAGGTGACCTCGGCGGAGGAGTCCAGGCGGGTGGGCGGGGTGTCGTTCTGGGCGAGCATGTTGGAGAACGCCATGGCGAAGCAGGTGGCGTGCGCGGAGGCCAGGAGCTCCTCGGGACTCGTCCGGGGCCCCGCGCCGCTCTCCGCGCGCGTGTCCCAGTCCACGTCGAAGGGGCCCAGGCCCGAGCCGCCCAGGCTGGTGGTGCCCGAGCCGTTGAAGAGATCGCCGGTCCAGACGGTGCTGGCCTTGCTGACGACGGGTTTCGGCATAGTTCCTCCTGAGGTCCACGGCAGCCGGGCACTCCGCCTGCCGGCGCCGGTCGGCGCTGTTGTCACGCTAACGGATCCCCGGCGGCCTGCGACCGGCCGAGGACGTGTTTCGTCGGTCAGCGCGACCGCGGACGACCGTGGCACGCGCTATCCGAGGGGCTTCCTCGGGGTGTCCGGGCTGCGGGGGGTCCCGCGGTCGGCGACGGCGCGGGTGGTCGCGTGCGCGGCCGCGGACACGACCCGTTCCAGCGGGCCCCTCCCGAACGCGTGCCGCCAGGCGAGCGCCACGAGGGCGGAGACGACGAGGCAGGCGACGAACCAGAGGAGGGGGCTGCTGTAGTGGACCTCGGTGGAGAGCAGGACCAGCTGGCCCGTGTACAGGGACAGGGTCATCGCTCCCATGGCCGTGAGCGGCAGCAGCCACTTGCCGAACTCGCGCCCGACGAGCAGGAGGGCTCCGAGCACGGCCGTGCTCACGCCCAGGCTCCACGCCACCGACAAGGGCGTGTTCGCGTGCGGGGCGGAGAGCACCTGCCACCACAAGGAGGAGGTCGGCAGAGGCCCGTCGCCGCCGAACACGATGAGGTGGTCCAGGTCCGCCCGGGTCAGGGAGACGATGCTGTAGAGCAGGACGTTGTAGCCGTCCATGCCGTAGAGGAGCACCCAGGAGACGAGCTTGGCGAGGGCCGCGAGGCCGAGCCCCGCCGCCAGGAGGCGGGCCTGCAGGCGCAGGCTCTTGAGGTTGAGCCGGCCGAGGGCCAGGCCGGCGAGCAGGTACGCCATGTAGGTCACGGCCGGGTACGTGCCGGTCAGCGTCAGCTGCCAGAACAGCGCGACCGGTTCGGTGACCACGTGCGCGAAGGTCGGGTTGGCGGCGCTGTGCTCGGGCACCAGATCGCCCAGCCAGTGGATCAGGAACGGCCCGAGGAGCAGGAAGCCGCCGGAGCACAGGAGCAGGGTCCGCGCCCGCAGACCGAGGAAGGGCAGCGCGAGCAGGAAGAAGAGCCCGTAGTGGACCAGGATGTTGACGGCCGGCGGGTCCTCCGGCATGAGGTAGCCCACGGTCAGGCCGACTGCCATGATCAGCAGCGCGCGCACCGCCATCCCGGCGCGGGCGGCGGTGAGGTCCCGGCCCCTGCGGGGCCTGCGACCGCCGGTGGAGAAGGCGAGGCTGACCCCGGCGAGCAGGGCGAACAGCGCCGCGGAGTCCCCCGCGAACAGTATCCAGGACAGCGTCGGCCGGGCGTTGTCGGGGTAGGACTGCGGCAGGAAGTGGACGGCCGTCAGCCCGACGAGAGCCAGTCCCCGCGCGGCGTCCACGGCGACCAGGCGCCCGGCCGATCGGCGGGGGTCGAGCCCGCCGGCGGTCTCCGCGAGCCGGTCTCTCGTGGGGTGGTCGTTCATGGGTCCCGCCGTCCTGTTCCTCATCCCCGGTCCCACGGTGGGCCGCGCTCAAGGATGTCGTGTGCACTGCCGACAATCTTCGCACCCGGGCGGGTCGTCGCGGCAACGTTGCGCCGGGAGGCTCAGGAGGCCGTGCCCAGCGCCGGCCCGGCCAGTCCTGCGGAGCGGCGGTGCAGCACCTTGGCCCGCATCCGGCGCCGGGCGTCCACGGCGGCCGCGGCCGGTTCGGCGGGCTCCACCTCGGGCACGAGGATCTCCACCGCTCCGCGCAGGTCCTCGTCGTGCTCGACGGCCCCGCGGAGCAGGTCCACCGTGGCGGGCTCGAGCTCGCGCGCGCACGTGAGGTCCACGCTCACCCGCGCCGCGGGGAGCGTCGTGCGGGCCCGCCGGAGGACGGGGTGGAGCGCCTGCTGGTTCGTCCGGGTCAGGGCGCCGGTCACGCTGACCCGGACGTACCGGCCGTCGAGGTCCACCTCGACGAGGACGGCGATCTTGCGCTGCACGGAGTTCACTCCTTCACGGTGCTCGCGGTCCACCGCACCCACCGATGGACAGTAAGCACACTGTTCTTCCGGGTGCTGACAAACCATAAGCCGACTGTCGGTCGGGTCGCAAGCGTGGCGGAGGGGAGATCGGGAGCCCAGGGCCGCGCCGCCCCCTGTCAGCGGCCGCCCCCGCCGCTCTCTCCGCCGTCCTCTCCACCGTCCTCTCCGTGGTCCGACGGGGCCGCCCGGGACGCCCGGAGGTGCTGGAGCGCCGTGAGCTCCGCGGCGGTCGCGGTCCGGAACGGCGGAGCCCCCGCGCTCTCCGGCGCCCGCCGTCCCTGGCCACGGGTGGCGCGGAGGCTCGTCACGACCGACACGGTCAGGACGGCCGTGATCACCGCGAGGGACAGTCCCGTGGGGACGTCGACCACGTCGACCTTGAGCGCCATCTTGACGCCCACCCACACCAGGACCAGGGCCAGCCCGGCACGGAGGTGGACGAACCGGTGCATCAGGTCCGCCAGCAGGAAGTACATGGCCCGCAGCCCCAGCACGGCGAAGGAGTTGGCGGTGAACACGATGAAGACCTCGTCGGTGACCGCGAAGATGGCCGGGATCGAGTCGACGGCGAAGACCACGTCGGTCGCCTCGATCAGCACCAGGACCGCCAGCAGCGGCGTGGCCCGCAGCGCCCCGCCGACGCGCACCACCAGCCGCTGCCCGTAGAAGACCTCGGTCATCGGCACCAGCCGGCGGAAGACCCGCAGCACCTTCGACTGGTCCGGGTTCAGGCGCGCGTCCCGCTGCCGGAGCATCCGCCACCCGGTGTAGAGCAGGAACGCGGCGAAGAGGTAGAGCACGCCCTCGAAGGCGTGGATCAGCGCCGCGCCCGCGGCGATGAAGCCGCCGCGCAGCACCAGTGCGCCGAAGACGCCCAGGAACAGCACCCGGTGCTGATAGGCGCGAGGAACGGCGAAGTACGTGAGGATGACCGCCCAGACGAACACGTTGTCCACGGAGAGCGACTTCTCGATCAGGTACCCGGCGTAGTACTGCTGACCCGCCCGCGCCCCGAAGACGATCCAGACGACCACCCCGAAGCCCACCCCGCAGGCCACCCACGCCGCGGTCCACACCGCGGCCTCGCGCAGCCCGATCGCGTGCGGACGCCGGTGGGCGAGCAGGTCCACGGCCAGCAGCACCGCGATGCCGCCGATCACCGCTGCCCACCCCCAGAGCGGGACGTCCATCGCGACCAGCCACCCTCCGGTTCCGGACCGGAGGTCTCTCCCGGCCCGTTCCGGGCCCGCGCGCCGGATCCTGCGGGGGACCGTCGTGACGACGCTGCGCGGGGGGATACTCCCCTCCTGGAACCTCCAGCGAACCCCGCCGCGGGCTCCCCGTCAAGAGCCGGTCGCGGCGCCCGGCGACCGCCGGGCGGCCCGGCAGGCCCCGGTGCTACGCTCCGAAGTGCGCCGGAACTTCCCCGGCGACGACGGCCGGCCCGCCCGCCGTGCCCGTCCGCACCGCTCCAGCCCGTCCCGGATGGTGGTGATCACCGTTTCCCCGCACCCGTCCCCCGCAGGCTCCACCGGACCCACCCGCACGTTCGGCGTGGAGGAGGAGCTCCTCCTCGTGGACGCCGAGACGCTCGAGCCCGCGGCGGTGAGCCGCAGCGTGGTCCGTGACCGCGACGGGCACCCGGCGCGCTCCGGGCACTGGATCACCACCGAGCTGCAGCAGGAGCAGATCGAGGTCGCGTGCCCACCGGTGACCGGCCTCGCGGACCAGCTCACGGCCATCCGCCAGGGCCGGGCACTGCTGGACGCCGCCGCGCGCCGCACGGGCGCCCGGGCCGTGGCCCTGGCCGCGCCGGTGTTCCCGGCCCGGCCGCACCTCGTGCCCCATCCCCGCTACGAATGGCTCCGCGATCGCTTCGGCCTGGTCGCCGTCGAGCAGCAGACGTGCGGGATGCACGTCCACGTGGGCGTCTCCGACCCGGCCGAGGGCGTGGCCGTGCTGGACCGGATCCGCGTCTGGCTCCCGGTGCTCCTGGCGCTCAGCGCGAACTCGCCCTTCTGGTACGGCCAGGACACCGGCTACGACAGCTACCGGTACCAGACGTGGACCCGGTGGCCCACGGCCGGGCCCGACGAGCTCCTGGGCACGCCCGAGGAGTACGACCGCCGGTGCGAGGCCCTCCTGCGGTCCGGGGTGGCCCTGGACCGCGGCATGCTGTACTTCGACGCCAGGCTCTCCGCCCGGTACCCCACCGTGGAGATCCGGATCGCGGACGTGTGCCTCGAGGCCGAGCACGCCGCGGCGCTGGCGGCCCTGTCCCGCGCCCTGGTCGAGACGGCGGCCGCGCAGTGGCGGGCCGGCGCCGCGGCTCCGCCCACCGGCGTGGGACAGCTGCGGGCGTGGTCCTGGCAGGCCGGCGTCGCCGGGGTCGGGGGAGCGCTGGTCAGCCCGGTCTCCGGCGCGCCCGCGCCCGCCGCGGAGGTCGTGGCCGAGCTGGTCGACCTCGTACGCCCAGTGCTCGCGGAGTGGGGCGAGGCCGAGCAGGTGGAGGCGGCGGTGGCCGGCGTCCTGCGGGACGGCTCCGGGGCGCGGCAGCAGCGCGCGGCCTTCGCCGCACGGCAGGACCCGCACGACGTCGTGCGCGTGGCGCTCGAGGCGACCCACCGGTGAGGACCCGGCGGCGCCCCGCCCTGGAGCGGCGGCGGCTCGACGTCGGAACCCGCACGGTGGTCGTGCGGGGGACCTTCCACCGGGGCCTGCCCCCGGTGGTCCTCGTGCACGGCATCGGGATGTCGGGGAAGTACTTCCTGCGCCTGGCGGACGCGCTGGCGGCCACGCACGACGTCTACGCCCTCGACCTGCCGGGCTACGGGGCCGCGCCGCGCCCGGACCGGGCACTGTCGGTCCCCGAGCTCGGCCGCGTGGTCGCGGGAGCGATCGTCGGGCTGGGGCTGGAGGCACCCGTCGTCGTCGGACACTCCATGGGCTGCCAGATCGTGGTGGACACCGTCAAGGACCATCCCGGGCTGTGCTCGGGCTACGTGCTGGTGGGACCGACCGTGGACGCCTCCGCACGCACCCTGCTCCGCCAGGCGTGGCGGCTGCTGCGGGACACCCTGCGCGAACCGCCTCGGGCCAACGCGCTGATCGTCCGCGACTACCTCCGGATGGGCCCGCTGCGCTACCTGCGCACCACCCGGCACATGCTCCGCGACCGGATCGAGGAGGACATCCGGGACTGTGCGTCCCCCGGCCTGGTCGTGCGCGGGTCCCGCGACCCCATCGCCGGCCGGGACTGGGCCCGCCGGCTGGCCCGGGCCGCCCCCGACGCCGGCCTCCTCGAGATCCCCGGCGCCCCGCACAACGTCCAGCACACCGACCCCCGGGAGCTCGCCGCGGCGTGCGCCCCCTTCCTCGCCGCCTGCCGGCCCGGTCCCCGGCCCGGGAGCCCGTCGTGACCCCGCGCCGGGCGGGCGGCGCGGGCGCCGATCTCGCGGCATGGGCCCGGGACTACGTCTACGCGGTCCGGTGGCAGGCAGCCGGCCTCCTCGGCCGCTGGGACGCCGCCCACTACCGGGGTCCGGTGGCGCCCGGGAGGTCTCCGGTCGTGCTGATCCCCGGCATCTACGAGTCGTGGACCTTCATGCTCCCGGTGGCCGGAGTCCTGCGGGAGCACGGCCACGACGTCCACGTGGTCGAGGACCTGAGGTTCAACACCGGGACCATCGAGGAGATGGCGGCGCTGGTCGACGAGCACATCCGGCGCGAGGGGATCGAGCGCTGCGTGATCGTGGCGCACAGCAAGGGCGGGCTGATCGGCAAGCACCTGCTGGCCCACCACAACGAGCGCTCCGTGATCCAGGGCCTCGTGGCCGTCAACACCCCTTTCTCCGGCTCGAAGCTCGCCCGTCTGCTGCCCCTCCCGACCATCCGGGTGTTCCTGCCGCACTCCCCGGAGCTCACGGCCCTGACCACCAGCCGGGAGGTCAACCGGCACATCGTCTCCGTCTACGGGCTGTTCGACCCCCACATCCCGGGCGGCAGCCGGCTCGAGGGGGCGCGCAACGTCCAGCTGGGCACGCGCGGACACTTCCTGCCCCTGAGCGACCCCCGCGTGCACCGGGCGATCGTCGAGGGGGTCAGCGCGCTCGCCCGCTGACCCCTGGACCCGTCCCGGCCGGAACGGGCACGGCGTGGCGTCGGAGGCGACTGCTACGGTTCCGGCACCGGGTGCTCCCGCGCCAGGACGCCGGGGCAGGAGCGTCGGACGACGTCGGAGGGACCGGTGGGACCGTGGTCGTGATGGGACTGACGCCCTTCCAGGGCTGGGAGGTGATGTCCTGGACGCTGCTGCTCGCCGCCGCGGTGTGGACCGCGTCGCGGGGCGTCCGGTGGATCGTGGGCCGCTACGGGCAGGACACCCGCTGGGGCCGCAGGTCGCGCACCCGGCTCGGCCTGCGCCGGGCCCGCGACGGCCTGCTGGAGCGCCACGCGGCCGGCGAACTCACGGAGGAGGAGTACCGCGAGCGGCTGCGGCTGCTCGAGCAGGAGGGCCGCTCCGGCCCGTGAACGGCCGACCCCGGCGGGTGAGAACCGCCGGGCCGATCGGCTCCCGGGGCCGAGTCCCGCGACATGACGCGAGGGGTCCGCCCTGCGGACGGGCCCCTCGTCTCCGGCCCGGCCTCGTCCGGGACGACCGGGCTCACTGCTCCCCGGGGTGGGCCGGCTCCTCACCGGGAGCGGACTCGATGTGCTCGGGGCCCGCAGCCACGTCCCGGACGGTGTGGCCGCCGAACTGGTTGCGCATCGCCGCGATCATCTTCATCGCCGGGGACTCGTCCTGCCGGGAGGTGAAACGGGCGAAGAGGGCGTTGGAGATGTTGGGCACGGGGACCGCCAGGTCCAGGGCGGCCTCGACCGTCCACCGGCCTTCGCGGGAGTCCTCGGCGTAGCCCCGGAGCCGGTCCAGGTGCTCGTCCTCGTTCAGCGCGTTCACGGCCAGGTCGAGCAGCCAGGACTTGATCACCGATCCCTCGCGCCAGGAGTTGAACGTCTCCCGCACCGAGCGGACGTGACCGGCGGCCTCGAGCAGTTCCCAGCCCTCGGCGTAGGCCTGCATGATCGCGTACTCGATGCCGTTGTGGACCATCTTCGCGAAGTGCCCCGCACCGTGCTCCCCGGCGTGGACGAAGCCGAACTCGCCCGCGGGTTTGAGCGAGTCGAAGATCGGCTGCGCCTTGGCCACGGTGCCCACGTCCCCGCCGACCATGAGGGCGTAGCCCTGGGTGATGCCCCACACGCCGCCGGAGACCCCGCAGTCCAGGTACTCGATGCCCCGGCCCGCCAGCTTCTGGGCTCGTGGGGCGTCGTGGACCCACCGGGAGTTGCCGCCGTCGATGATCACGTCGCCCTCGCCCAGCACACCGGCCAGCTCGTCGATCACGGTGTCCACCACCGTGTCCGGCACCATGATCCACACGACCCGCGGCGTGCTGCCGATCTGCTTCACCATGGCGGTGAGGCTCGCGGCGTCGGAGATCCCGGGAGCGGTGTCGAACCCGATCACCGTGTGTCCGGCCTCGCGCAGCCGCTCGCGCATGTTGCCGCCCATCTTGCCCAGTCCTACGAGTCCCATCTGCATGGTGTGCTCCTTCGTCGGTCGTGCGTCGTTCCCGCGGACGTCAGCCGACCCCGAGCCGCCGCGGAGGACGGCCCTCCGGGAGCCTGCGCGCACCCGGGTGCTGAGCACGCCTCCGGGCAGCGGCCGTGGGCACCACCCCCGAGGAGGACCGCACCGATGTCCTCCGGTCCGGGGTCTCCCATGCCTGCACGCTACGCCGTCCGGCCCTGGGTGTCGCGGGGCAGGACTGCTTGAATGGAGCCATGCGAGATCCGCTTGCCGAGCACGCGTCCACCCCGCTGGAGGACTACGCCCTGCTCTCGGACCTGCACACCGGCCCGCTGGTGTCGAGGGACGGCAGCGTCGACTGGCTGTGCCTCCCGCGCTTCGACTCCCCGTCGGTGTTCGCGGCCCTGCCCGGCACCCCGGAGGACGGCCGGTGGAGGATCTTCACCGTGGACGGCGAGGTCACGCGGCGCCGCTACCTGCCGCGCACGTTCGTGCTCGAGACGACCTGGCGCACCCCCGCCGGCACCCTCGTGGTGACCGACTTCCCGCCCCCGGGCAGCGACCAGGCCGATCTCGTCCGGCGGGTCGAGTGCACCCAGGGGCAGGTGGAGGTCGAGCACGACCTGCGGATCCGCTTCGACGACAACCGGGCCAGGCCCTGGACCCGGCGCGTGGAACTGGACGGGGTCGACCGCCACGGGCTGCTGTCGGTGGCCGGGCCCGACGGGCTGCTGCTGGCCGGCCCGCTGCTGCGCCCCCACGAGGAGCAGCAGGAGAAGCCGCAGACCGGGATGGAGGACCGTCACCAGGGGACTCCGAAGGGGCGCCCCGACGACTACCAGGGGGCGGTCGCCGACCGGCTCACCGGGGTGTTCCCGCTGTCCGCGGGCTAATCGCTGGACTGGATGCTGACCTGGCACCCGTCCCACCGGTACCCGCCCGCCCCGGAGGACCCGCAGGAGGCCCTCGACCGCACCCTGCGGTACTGGAGGCAGTGGTCCGCGCGCGTGGACACGGAGGACGAGCACGGCCAGGCCGTGCTGCGCTCGCTGCTGGTGCTGCGGGCGCTGACCAACCGCGAGACCGGGGGCATCGTGGCCGCGCCCACCACGTCGCTGCCCGAGGAGTTCGGCGGGGTGCGCAACTGGGACTACCGCTACACCTGGTTGCGGGACGCCGCCCCGACCATCGAGGTGCTCGTGGCCCACGACTTCACCGACGGCGCCCTGCTGTGGCGCGACTGGCTGCTGCGGGCCGTGGCCGGGCAGCCCGACGACCTGCAGATCATGTACGGGATCGCCGGTGAACGCGAGCTTCCCGAGCGCCGTCTGGTCCACCTGGCCGGCTACGAGGGCTCCGTGCCCGTGCGGATCGGCAACGGTGCCGTGGGCCAGTACCAGGCCGACGTCGTGGGGGAGGTGATGCCGGCCCTCGCCGCGCTGCGCGGCGCCGGGATCGAGGAGAACGAGTACTCCTGGGGCCTGCAGAAGAACCTGCTGCGCTTCTGCGAGGACAACTACGACCGCAGCGGCCACGGGATCTGGGAGATGCGCGGCGAACCGGCGATGTTCGTGCACGGGCGGGCCATGATGTGGGCGGCCTTCGGCCAGGGGAACCGCGCGGTCGAGGGGCACGCGTTCGACGGGCCCGTGGAGCGGTGGCGGGAGCTGCGGGACCGGCTGCGTGCCGAGATCATGGAGCGCGGCTTCTACGAGGAGCTCGGCTCGTTCACCCAGACCTACGGGAGCACCGAGGCCGACGCCTCCCTGCTCCAGCTGCCGCACACCGGGTTCGTGGTCCACGACGAACCGCGGATGCTCGGCACCGTGGCCCGCATCGAGACCGACCTGCAGGACGAGCACGGACTGCTGCACCGCTACCGGACGGCCTCGGCCCTGGACGGCCTGGCCGGGGACGAGTACCCCTTCCTGATCTGCACCTTCTGGCTCGTGGAGCAGTACGCCTGCAGCGGCCGGGTCGAGGACGCCGGCGCCCTGCTGGACCAGCTCACCGGCTACGCCAACGACCTCGGCCTGTTCAGCGAGGAGTACGACCCCCGAAGCGAGCGGCTGGCGGGGAACTTCCCCCAGGCGTTCAGCCACCTCGGCTTCATCCGGGCCGTCGACGCCCTCGCCCGGGTCCGGGCGATGTCCTGAGGCCGGATGCGGCTTCTGCCGTCGCCAGGGATTTTGCAGCCGCGGGCAGGGAACCCTCCCGCCCGGCCGGTCCTGGATCGCGGTGACCGGAGCGAGCAGCACGGAGCCCACCGGCAGGGTGGTGCGCACGAAGGCCGGACCCAGGGCCCACGACGCAGCTCTGCCGGATGCTCATCGCCGCGGTGCCGGCGGTTCGCGCCGATCGTCACCGCCCAGGGTCTCGATCCCGCGGATGTCCTCGAGCGCGGACCCGCTGCCGTACTTGCCGGCCGTGATCACGCTGAGCTTGCCGTTGGTCTCGAGCACGACCGCCTGGACCTGGGAGAGGTCACCGGTGCCCTGCATGCGCACCGCCTGGCGCAGCTCCGACTCGGTGAGCCGGTTCCGGTGCAGCGCCTCGTAGCGGATCTCGCCGTCCGCGAGCAGCAGCGCGGGCTGCGATGTGAAGATCCCCCGCACCCGGGGCCACCGGGTCGAGATCCAGGCCACCAGCATCTGCAGCCCGGCCAGCAGGGCGAACGCGGTGAAGCCCTCCGCCCAGGAGACGTCGGTGCTCAGGAAGATGGTCGCCAGGGTGGAGCCCAGGGCCACCGTCACGATGAAGTCGAAGACGTTGAGCTGCGCGAGCGTGCGCTTGCCGGAGACCCGGAGGCACACGACGAGCGCGGCGTAGGCCGCCGCGCCGACCAGGATGATGCGCATGATCTGGGGCCAGCCGTCAAACCACACGACGACCACCTCCCGGGCGGGCGACGGGGACGGTGCAGGACTCGCTCATGGGGTGGTCTCCTCGTGTTGTTTCCGTTCCGGCTCCCGGTTCTGGAGCCAGGCGCTCAGCGGGGCCGTGGACAGCCCGTGGATCACTACCGACAGGGTGACGGCCAGGGTGGCGTGGACGAAGATCTCGTGGTTGCCCGTGTGCCGCTCCGCGAGGGTCGCGTAGAACAGGGCGGAGACGCCGATGGGCCCGAACCAGCTCAGGAAGAACGTCTCGGAACGGTCGTGCACGCCCCGCAGCAGCGGCCGCAGCGCCCACAGGGCGATCAGCCGGCGGAGCAGCAGCGCGGCGGCGAGGACCACGGGGGCGCCCCAGCCCAGCCGCGCCCACTCCGCGACCGGCAGGGCCATGCCGAGCAGCACGAAGACCGGCAGCAGGAACAGCCGGGCGACGGCGTCCTGGACCTTGTCCTCCTGCGCCTCGTCGCGCTGGGGGATCACCTGGCCGAAGACGGCGACGCCGACGAAGACGGCCAGCAGGGCGTCGGTGCCCAGCAGCTTGCCGGTCCCGAGCATCCCCAGGGCCAGCGGCACGACGAACGCCAGGTAGGAGCTCTCCTCCATGAGCCCGTGCCGGCGGACGAGGACGAACAGCTTGCCCAGCAGGAAGCCGGCCAGCGCCCCGAAGGCGGCGGCGCCGAGCACCTCCCACAGCAGGACCTCGGTCAGCAGCTCGTGCCACGCCCGGTCCGCTCCGGTCATCAGCAGCACCGGCAGGAGGACGAAGAGGTAGGCCAGTCCGTCGTTGAGCCCGCTCTCGGCCGAGAGGTTGTGCCGGACCCGCTCGGGGATCTTCTCCTCGGCCAGGGACCCCGTGACGACAGGGGTCGTGACCACCGGATCGGTGGGGGTGAGAACCGCCCCGAGCAGCAGCGCCAGCAGGAACGGCACTCCGAGCCCGGCCCACAGCACGCCGGTGGCCACGGCGAGCATCAGGCCCATGCCGAGACCGATGATGAGGGCGATCCAGCGTGCGTCGCGCCGCCAGTAGCCGTGCGGCAGGCGCAGGGCGACCCCGGCCAGCCCGACGGCCAGGGTGATCCGTGCGGCCTGCTCGAGCAGCGTGCCCGGGGGCAGGCCGAAGTCCTCGATCCGCACGAGGTCCAGCGCCAGCGGGCCGATCAGCGCCCCGAACGCCAGGGCGAGCACGGGCCCGGGGAGGCTGATCCGCTGCAGCAGCGTCGAGAACGCCGAGAGCAGGAGGATGGCTCCGGCGAAGAGCGCCAGCACCAGGTCGATGTCCATCTGCGTCCTTCCGCTGGGTCCGGGCAGGCGCGGGCCCGCCCCGGGCCGCGCGTGGACCCACCGTAACCCTGCTGATGGTCGTCCGGGCAAGCGCGGACCACGGCCGCTCCCACCGGGTAGGGTCACGGGGGAAGCAAAGCGCGAGCGGGAACGGAGCCACGACGTGGACGTGCTGATGACGCTGCTGGGGATCACGATCGTCCTGGTGGGCCTCTGGGACATCTACCACAGCCTGCTGCACCCCAGCGGCACGGGTGCCGTCGGCGGGAGGGTGCAGTCCGCCGTCTGGTGGCTCTCCCGGCGCACCGGGCACCGCTTCGGCTCGGCCGTGGGCCCGGGGTCGATGGTCACGGTGGTCCTCCTGTGGGTGCTCCTGCAGGGGACCGGCTGGGCCCTGGTCTACCTGCCGCACGTCCCCGGCGGCTTCACGTACTCGCCCGGGGTGGACCCGGCCAACTACCCCGACTTCGTGGACGCGCTCTACATCTCCCTGGTGACGCTCGCGACGCTGGGCTTCGGGGACGTCGTGGCCACCGACCCCTGGGTCAGGATGGCCTCCCCGCTGGAGGCGCTGACCGGTTTCGCCCTGCTCACCGCGGCCCTGACGTGGTTCACCCAGATCTACCCGCCCCTGTCCCGCCGGCGGTCCCTGGCGCTCGAGCTGAAGTCGCTCGCCGAGGTGGGCTACGCGGACGGCATCGCGGAGGAGGACCCCGTCACGGCGACCCGGGTGCTCGACGGTCTGGCCGCGGAAGTGGCCAAGGCCCGGATCGACTTCACCCAGCACGGCGAGACATACTACTTCCAGGAGGAGGACCCGGACCTCTCCCTGGCCCGGTACCTGCCCTACGCGCTCGAGCTGCGCGACCGCGCCGCCGCGTCCTCCGTGCCGCGGGTGCGCACGAGCGCCCGCCGCCTGGGCCTGGCCCTGGAGCAGCTCGGGAAGAAGCTGCGGGAGGACTTCCTCGCCTCGGGGGAGACCCCCGAGGAGGTCTTCGCCGCCTACGCCGAGGACCACGGGCGGGAAACCCACCGCTGAGCCGGCACGGGGAATAGGCCCCCGGAGTCCCCTGTTGCGCCGAGCATGAAGGCATTGACGTACGACCGCTACGGCGGCCCCGAAGTCCTCGAGCTCACCGACCTCCCCGAGCCCAAGGTGCCCCCGGGCTGGGTGCTCGTCCGGGTGCGCAGCGCCGCGGTCAACCCCGTGGACTGGAAGATCATGGCCGGCGGCCTCGATCCGCTCATGGAGGTCCAGTTCCCGGTGGTGCCCGGGTGGGACGTGTCCGGGGTCGTGGAGGACGTCGGCATCGACGTGCCCGAGTGGGCACCCGGCGACGAGGTGATCTCCTACGCCCGCACGGACTGGGTGCACGGCGGGACGATGGCCGAGTACGTCGCCCTGCCCTCCCGCCTGCTCGCGCCGAAGCCCGCCTCCGTGGACTGGGACCGGGCGGCCTCCCTCCCGCTGGCCGGGCTCACCGCCTACCAGGTCCTCGGCCGGCTCGAGGTCGCCGCCGGTCAGACCGTGCTCGTGCACAACGCCTCCGGGGGCGTGGGCGGCTTCGCCGTGCAGCTCGCCGCGGCCCGCGGCGCCCGGGTGATCGGCACGGCGTCGGAGAGCAACCACGAGTACCTGCGCGGGCTCGGCGCCGAGCCCGTGGCCTACGGGGACGGACTGCCGGAGCGGGTCCGGGAGCTGGCGCCCGAGGGCGTGGACGTCGTGGTCGACCTCGTCGGCGGGGTCGTCGAGCAGACGCTCGCCGTCCTGAAGGACGGCGGACGGCACGCGTCCGTGGCCGACGACGCCGTCGAGGCCCACGGTGGGACGTGGATGTGGGTGCGTCCCTCGGCCGAGGACCTCACCGAGCTGAGCCGGCTGGTGGACCGGGGCGCGCTCCGGGTCGAGCTCGCCCGCAGCGTGCCGCTGGCCGAGGGCGTCGAGGCCTACCGGCTCAGTCAGGAGGGGCACGTCCGCGGGAAGATCGCCGTCAGGATGGCCTGAGCCCCGGCGCCCCGCGTAGGTGGACAGCAGGCTTACTGGCACAATGGCCCTGTGACCGACCAGACAGAGATCCTGAGCGCCCTCGAGGACGCGCGGGCGCTGCTCGCGGCGTCGAACCTCCCGCTGTCCACGACCGACGTGCTGCGCGAGCGCGAGGACGTCGACCGCGCCGTCGCCCAGCTCGACGACTACGTCCTGCCCCGGGTGCGCTCCCTCGACGCGCCGCTGCTCGCGGTGGTCGGCGGATCCACGGGCGCCGGCAAGTCGACCCTGGTCAACGCGCTCGTGGGGCACCCGGTGACCCGTTCCGGGGCCATCCGCCCGACCACCCGGCAGCCCATCCTGATCCACCACCCGCGCGACGCCGAGGCCTTCTCGACCCAGCGGGTGCTCCCGCACCTGAGCCGGATCCACGCGCAGAAGGTCGCCCCCGCGGGCTCGACCGCCGCCGACACCGCCTCCCCGTCCGCGCTGCCCGGAACCGCGGACGGCCAGGCCCTGGTCCTGCTGGCCGAGCCGCGCATCCCCGAGGGCGTCGCCCTGCTCGACGCCCCGGACGTCGACTCGATCTCCGACGAGAACCGCCGGCTCGCGGGACAGCTGCTCGCCGCCGCCGACCTCTGGCTGTTCGTGACCACCGCGAACCGCTACGCCGACGCCGTGCCGTGGCGGCTGCTCGTGGAGGCCGCCCAGCGGGACATCACGGTGGCCGTGGTCCTCGACCGGGTCCCGCACGGGCTCGAGGCCGAGATCGAGGAGGACCTCCGGCGGATGCTCGCGGAGCAGGGCCTCGGGGACGCTCCGGTGTTCACGATCCCGGAGTCGCCCCTCAACGAGACCGGCATGCTCCCGCCCCACGTGGTCGCCCCCGTCGCGGACTTCCTCGCCGAGCTGGGGCGCAACGCGGCCTCCCGCTCGGAGATCGCCCGCCGGACCCTCGGCGGCGCGGTGCGCTCCATCGCCGAGCGCACCGGCGCGGCCGGGACCGCGGTGCTCTCCCAGCAGCGCGTCGAGGCGCAGCTGCGCAACGACGTGGACCGCGCCTTCGACGAGGCGCTGGCCGCCGTCATCGAGTCGACCCGCGACGGGACCCTGCTGCGCGGGGAGGTCCTCGCCCGCTGGCAGGACTTCGTGGGCACCGGCGAGTTCTTCCGCAATCTCGAAGCGGGGATCGGCCGGATGCGGGACCGGCTCACCGCCTTCTTCAGCGGGAGGCCCGCGCCCGAGGTGCAGGTCGAGGAGGCCATCGAGACCGGGCTGCAGACCGTGATCGTCGAGGAGGCGGCCCGCGCCTCCGAGACCGCCGAGCGCCGCTGGCAGGACGAGCCCGCCGGCCGGGTGCTCCTCGGCGGCTCCGACCTCGGCTCCCTGCCCCCGGACTTCCGCGAGCGCACGGCCGAGCAGGTGCGCGCCTGGCAGGGCGACCTCATGGAGCTCATCCAGCGCGAGGGCGCGGACAAACGCACCAAGGCGCGGGCCATGTCCCTGGGCGTCAACGCACTCACCGTGATCCTCATGATCGGCGTGTTCTCCATGACGGGCGGGCTCACCGGACTGGAGGTCGGCATCGCCGGCGGCTCCGGCGTGGTCGGCACCAAGCTGCTCGAGGCGGTCTTCGGGGAGGACGCCGTGCGGCGGATGGCCGAGGAGGCCCGCCAGAACCTCGAGTCCCGGATCCACACGCTCATGGACCAGCAGGCGTCCGTGTTCCTGCGCCGCCTCGACGTCCTGGAAGGTCACCCGGAGGCGAACGAGCTCGCCGCCGTGGCCGAGCGCATCCGCGCCGCGGGCCGGACGCTGGGGGAGAGCCGGTGAGCCCCTCCCGGCAGCCGACCCCGACCCTCTCCGAGCGGCTCACGGCGCTCGCGCGCGCCACGGAGCTGGCCTCCGGCCGGCTCGACGACGAGGCCGTGGCGGCATCCCGCACCGTCCTGGACCGTGCCGCCGAGCGGCGCTCCCTGTCCGCCGACCACACCGTGGTGGGCTTCTTCGGGGCGACCGGTTCCGGCAAGTCCACCCTGTTCAACGCCGTCGTGGGACGGGACATCGCCCGGGCCGCCGCCCGCCGTCCCACCACCTCGGAGCCCCTGGCCGCCGTCTGGGGGGAGCCGGGCAGCGAGGCCCTGCTGGACTGGCTCGACGTCTCCCAGCGCCACCACGTCGACACGCCCCTGCCCACGGGGCACGAGGACACCGGCCGGTGGACGCGCGTCAAGGAGCGGCTCACCGGAGGGCCGGCCGCGGAGGGGCGCGGCGGGCTGATCCTCCTCGACCTGCCGGACTTCGACTCCGTGAGCCTGCACCACCGCACCATCGTGCAGCGTCTCGTGGGGATGGTGGACGTCGTGGTGTGGGTCGTGGACCCGCAGAAGTACGCCGACGCGGTCATCCACCAGGACTTCATCGCGCCGCTGGCCCGGCACGGGGCGGTGACCATGGTGGTGATGAACCAGGTGGACCGGCTGCCGCCCGCGGAGGTCCCCTCCGTGATGGCCTCCCTCGAGGAGCTCGTGGCCCAGGACGGTCTGCCCACCTCGGGGCTGTCGAGACCGGTGGCCGTCTCCGCGGTGACGGGGGAGGGCGTCGAGGCCCTCCGCGCCCGGATCCGCCAGGTGGCCGACTCCAAGGCCGCGGCCGGCGCCCGGCTCGACGCCGACGTGGACGACGCCGCCGCGCGGCTCGCCGAGGCCTCCGGGGAGGGGGATCCGGCCGGGATCACCGAGCCGGCGCAGGAACGGCTCACCGACGGCCTGGCGCAGGCCGCCAACGTGCCCGGCATCGCCCGGGCCGCCGGGCGGTCCTACGCCCTGCACGCCGCCGGTCACACCGGGTGGATCGCCACCCGGTGGCTGCTGAAGTTCCGCAAGGACCCGATGCGGCGGCTGAACCTCGACCGGGGCGAGACCGTGAACCCCGAGGTCAACCGCACGTCCCTGCCGCCCATGGGTGCCGCCCAGCGGGCGGCGGCCGACTCCGCGGTGCGCACGTTCGCCCACGACGCCGCGGAAGGGGCCGCGGAGCCGTGGACCCGGTCGGTCCGCCAGGCCGCGCGCACCCACGAGCAGAAGCTCCCGGACGCGATCGACCAGGCCGTCGCCCGCACCGACTTCCGGGCCGGGAGGAACTCCTGGTGGTGGATCGTCTTCGACGTGGTGCAGTGGGTCGCGATGCTCGCGGTGGTGGCGGGCCTGGTCTGGCTGCTGGGGCTGTTCCTGCTCGAGTGGTTCCAGATCCCCGTCCCGCCGCCCCCGTACGTCGAGGGCTTCCCGCTGCCCGTGCCCACGCTGCTCGTCCTCGCCGGAGTGGTGCTCGGGATCTTCACGGCCCTGACCGGCCGGATCCTCGCCGGCTTCGGCGCCCGGATGCGGGAGCGCTCGGTGCGGCGCCGGCTGCGCGCCTCGGTGGCGGAGGCGGGTCGGCGCACCGTCGTCGAACCCGTGCGGGCGGAGCTCGAGACCTTCACCGCCTTCCGGAGGGCCCTGGCCGTCCTGCGCGGCTGAGCCGCGGCCCGCTCCCGCGGATCCCGGGCCGGCGCCCACCCCGTGGGGGCAGGGATCTCAGCGGTCACCGGCGCCCGGGCGGAGCGCGAGGATCCATCCGCCCGCGACGCCGATGGCGAGCAGGACGGCGGCGAAACCGATCGCGGGGGCGCCGGCCCACACCAGGGCGTCGCCGTACCTCAGCAGGGCGATCGCCTGCAGGAGGGCGAAGGCGAGGGCGCTCAGCCCGAGGGGCCGGACCGTGCGGGCGTCGCCGCGCGACCGGGCGTACGCCGCGGCCCACCCGAGACCCACCAGCCAGGCCCCGACCGCCCTCGCCGTGAGTGCGGTCAGCGGCCAGGGCCACAGCACCGCGGCCGGTACGGGCAGGACCAGGAGCGCGACGCCGACCACCAGCAGCACAGCGGCGATGCCGGCCAGGAGCAGCCGCAGCCCGGGGGGCAGCGCGGGCCGGGCCACGGACACGGTCCCGGCGGCAGGCTGCCGGGCCCGGGTCTGGAGGCGGCCGACGACGAGCATCGCCACGGGGACGACGGCGTAGATGGCCAGCCACGCCCAGGTGGCGAACCGGGCCAGGGGCGGGTGGTCCGCCGACAGGTGGAACCGGTCGAGGTGGAGCAGGGTCACGCCGAGGGTCAGTGTCGTGAAGACGAACACGGGCCACACGGCCAGCCGCGCGCGGTCCCAGCCGGCGGAACGGGCCCCCGCCACCTCGAGGAGCGCGCTCGACCAGTACGCCGCTCCGAGGAAGACGGCGGTCATGGGCGGCTGGATCGTCCACGCGAACCAGTCCGCCGTGCGCAGCGGGAACACGAACAGCACCAGCCCCGCGAGGAACACCAGGAATGCGGCGACGTAGAGCATCCCCCGCATCGCCGGGATCAGCGGCGCCGCCTCAGTCGAGGAGCGCATCGCCGACCGGCTCCTCGGGGACGGCCCCCCGTGCGGCGGGGGACGGCCGGGCGGGCGGCGGGTGCTCGGCCAGGTACCCGTGCAGGAGGGAGATCACGGTGGCGCCGTCTCCCACAGCGGTCGCGACCCGCTTGATCGAGCCGGCCCGGACGTCGCCGATGGCGAAGACGCCCGGCAGGCTGGTCTCCAGCGGCAACGGCGAGCCGGAGGGCTCACCCGACGCCGGTTCCGCGACGTCCCGGGCGCCGCCCGTGCGCAGGAATCCGGCGGGATCGCGCTGCACCGTGTCGGGCAGCCACGACGTCCGGGGCACCGAACCGATCAGCACGAACAGCGCGGCCGCCGGGATCTCCTCGATGGGTGCACCGCCGGGCGCCCCGGTGGCGGCGACCTCGACGGCGGCGAGGCTCCCGTCCCGCTCACGCGCACCCACGACCGTGGTGCCGTAACGAATGTTCACGTTCCGGGTCGCCTCGAGCTGGGCGATGAGGTAGTCCGACATGCTGGCGGCCAGCGAGGGTCCCCGCACCAGCAGCGTCACGTCCACCGCGTACTTCGCGATGTGCAGGGCCGCCTGCCCGGCGGAGTTGCCGCCGCCCACGACGCAGGCGTGCTGCCCGACCAGCGACGGCGCCTCGGAGACCGCGGCACCGTAGAAGACGCCCCTGCCGAGCAGCTCCTCGAGCTGCGGCACGCCGAGGCGGCGGTAGTCCACGCCGGTGGCCACCACGACCGTGCGGCCCCGCACCACACCGCCGTCGGACAGCACCACCGTGCGCACCGCCCCCTCGTCCCGGAGGCTCTCCGCCTGCCGCAGGAACACGAACTCGGCGCCGAAGACCCACGCCTGCTGGAAGGACCGGAAGGCCAGGTGGGCGCCGCTCACCCCGCGGGAGAAGCCCGGGTAGTTGCGGATCAGGGAGCTGGTCCCCGCCTGCCCGCCCACGGCCTGCTGCTCCACCACGATCGTGGCGAGGCCCTCGGACGAGGCGTACACCGCCGCCGCGAGGCCGGCCGGTCCGGCACCGACGATGACGACGTCGAAGACCTGATCCGCGGGCAGGGGCCGGTTCAGCCCGAAGGCTTCGACGATCTGCGGGTTGCTGGGATTCTCCAGGACGGTCGGCGGCGACGTGAACTGCAGCACCAGGACGGGCAGCTCGGGGTCGTGCAGGCCCAGGTTCGCCAGCATCCGCTGCGCGGCCGCGGACCCGGCCGGCTGGAATCCCACCGGGATGTGGTTGCGCACGAGCATGTCGCGCAGCGAGTGGGCCCGTTCGTCGCGCCGGTCCCCGATCATCCGCACCGCCTCGAACCCGCCGCCCTGGGCCAGGTGCCAGTCGTCGAGGGCATCGGTGATCGCGCCGTGGAACTCCTCGTCGCGCGGCCGCTCGGGGCGCAGGACGAGGAGGTCGGCGTGCCCCCGGGACACGGCCCGGAAGACGGTGGGGGCGCTGGTGAAGTCGCCCCAGGTCACCGCCACGGCCCGTTTGGCGGCGGGGTGGACGGTGTAGGAACGCCGCAGGAAGTCCAGGCCCTTGCGGTCGGCCGGACCGTAGCACCCCACGACGAGAGCGACCGTGCGGCCCCAGCGACGGAGCCCTTGGAGCACCGCGTGGCCATGGGCGTGGTCGGCGCAGACCACCACCTCGTAGTCGGCGCCGTAGCGTCGGCGCAGCTCGTCTCCCAGGATCTCCTGCGAGACCGGATCGGTGGTCGCGAGCAGCAGGACCGGAACCGGGTCGTCCATGGCCGCCACCTCCTGGTGGGTCCCCTGGCCGGATGGCGCTCACGCTACTCGCGCGGGAATCCGGGGACAAGAGGGTTCTTCCGGGAGCCGGGACCGGGGGAGAGGGAGCGCGCCATGACGGTGCTCACGTGTCCTGCTCCGCGGCACCGCTCCCGCCCCCGGGCGAGTCCCGCGCTGCCGCCCGGCCGCGGTGCGGGCGCGCCTCGGGCCTGCTACTGGACGGTGGCCCGGACGGCCTCCGTGAGCTGGCGCGCGGCCTGCACCACGACCTCGGCGTGCAGCCGCCCGGGCTGGCGGGTGAGGCGCTCGATCGGCCCCGAGATCGACACCGCGGCGATCACCCGCCCCGAGGGCCCGCGCACCGGCGCCGAGACGGAGGCGATGCCCGGTTCCCGCTCGCCCAGCGACTGCGCCCAGCCCCGGCGGCGCACCCCGGCCAGCACGGTCGCGGAGAACCGCGCGTGGCGCAGGCCCTCGAGCAGGCGGTCGTGGTCCTCCCACGCGACGAGCACCTGTGCGGCGGAGCCGGCCTTCATGGACAGCTGCGTGCCCACGGGGATCGTGTCCCGCAGCCCGATCGGCCGCTCGGCCGAGGCCACGCACACGCGCCAGTCGCCCTGGCGGCGGAAGATCTGCGCGGACTCCCCGGTGGCGTCCCGCAGGTTCACCAGGACGGGGCCGGCGGCGGCGATCAGCCGGTCCTCGCCGGCCGCGGACGCCAGCTCCACGAGCCGGGAGCCGAGCACGAACCGGCCCTGGACGTCCCGGCCGACGAACCGGTGGTGGGCCAGCGCCACGGCCAGCCGGTGCACGGTGGGGCGGGCGAGCCCCGTGGCGCTCACCAGCTGGGCGAGACTCGCCGGCCCGGCCTCGAGGGCGTCGAGGATCATCGCGGCCTTGTCCACCACCCCCACCCCGCTGGGCGCGGTGGTCGCGGTCAGCGCCAGGGCCTCCCCGGTGCCCTGGCCGCCGAGCGGCGTGCCGAGCGGGGCGCCGGACGGGTCCATGTGTCCAGATGTGTCCATGCATTGATACTGCCGTCTCAGAATGTGAGAAGCAAGCCGGAAAGCTGGCCCGGCGCGAGCCGGGCGCCGACCATGGAGGAAAGACGTTGCACAGGCAGCACGGAAGGATCCGCCATGCCGGACTACCAGTCCTCGACCCCCTCCACGACTCCCGCCCGGGCCTCCGAGGCCGCGGGCGGGCGCACCCTGGCCGAGAAGGTCTGGGCGGACCACCTCGTGCGCAAGGGCGAGGACGGGCGGCCGGACCTGCTCTACATCGATCTGCACCTGCTCCACGAGGTCACCTCCCCCCAGGCCTTCGAGGGCCTGCGCCTGGCGGACCGCCCGCTGCGCCGCCCCGATCTGACGATCGCCACGGAGGACCACAACACGCCCACGCAGGACATCTTCTCGCGCATCGCCGACGACACCTCCCGCAAGCAGATCGAGACCCTGCGGGCCAACTGCGCCGAGTTCGGCGTGCGCCTGCACCCGCTCGGGGACGCCGAGCAGGGCATCGTGCACGTGGTGGGCCCCCAGCTGGGTCTCACGCAGCCGGGGATGACCGTGGTCTGCGGGGACTCCCACACCTCCACCCACGGCGCGTTCGGGGCGCTGGCCTTCGGCATCGGCACCTCCGAGGTCGAGCACGTCATGGCCACCCAGACGCTGCCGCTGGCCCCGTTCCGGACCATGGCCATCAACGTCGAGGGCACGCTGCGCCCGGGCGTCTCCGCCAAGGACATCATCCTGGCCGTGATCGCGAAGATCGGCACCGGCGGCGGGCAGGGCTACGTCCTGGAGTACCGGGGCTCGGCCATCCGCGCGCTGTCCATGGAGGCCCGGATGACCATCTGCAACATGTCGATCGAGGCCGGGGCCCGGGCGGGCATGATCGCCCCCGACGAGACCACGTTCGACTACGTGCAGGGCCGCCCGCACGCCCCGGAGGGCGCCGACTGGGACGCGGCGGTCGAGTACTGGCGGACCCTGCGCACCGACGAGGACGCCGTCTTCGACGCCGAGGTCTTCCTCGACGCGGACGAGCTGGAGCCGTTCGTCACCTGGGGCACCAATCCCGGCCAGGGCGTCCCGCTGTCCCAGTCCGTCCCCGATCCCGAGGACGTGGGGGACGAGAACGACAAGGCCAACGCCCGCCGGGCCCTGGAGTACATGGGCCTGACCGCGGGCACGCCGATGAAGGAGATCCCGGTCGACACCGTCTTCCTGGGCTCCTGCACCAACTCCCGGATCGAGGACCTGCGGGCCGCGGCGGAGATCGTCAAGGGCCGCACCAAGGCCGGGAACGTGCGGATGATGGTGGTGCCCGGCTCCGCCAAGGTGCGGCTGCAGGCCGAGGCCGAGGGCCTGGACCGGGTGTTCAAGGAGTTCGGCGCCGACTGGCGCTTCGCGGGCTGCTCGATGTGCCTGGGCATGAACCCGGACCAGCTGGCCCCCGGCGAGCGGTGCGCCTCGACCTCGAACCGCAACTTCGAGGGGCGGCAGGGCAAGGGCGGGCGCACCCACCTGGTCTCGCCCGTGGTGGCCGCGGCCACCGCGGTGCGCGGCACGCTGTCCTCCCCGTCCGATCTCGACGCGCCCGGCGACGTCGCCACCGCGGCCTGACCGGCGCGCAGAACCCCAGGAAGGTCCTCCCCATGGAGAAGTTCACCACCCACCGCGGTGTCGGCGTCCCGCTGCGCCAGTCCAACGTGGACACCGACCAGATCATCCCGGCCGTCTACCTCAAGCGGATCACCAAGACCGGTTTCGAGGACGCCTTGTTCGCGGCCTGGCGCAAGAACGAGGACTTCGTGCTCAACCGGGAGCCCTACCGGCACGGGACCGTGCTGGTGGCCGGGCCCGACTTCGGCACCGGCTCCTCCCGCGAGCACGCGGTGTGGGCGCTGCGCGACTACGGCTTCCAGGTCGTGATCTCCTCCCGGTTCGCGGACATCTTCCGCGGCAACTCGGGCAAGCAGGGACTGCTGGCTGCGCAGGTGGACCAGGCCGACGTCGAGCTGCTGTGGAAGCTGATCGAGGAGCACCCCGGCACCGAGATCGAGGTCGACCTCGAGGCCCGCACCGTGACCTGCGACACGGTCACCGTCCCGTTCAGCATCGACGACTACACGCGCTGGCGCCTCATGGAGGGCCTCGACGACATCGGCCTGACCCTCCAGCGCGAGGAGGACATCACCGCCTACGAGGCCCGCCGACCCGCGTTCAAGCCCACCACGCTGCCCGCCCGTACCTGACCTCCGCACGCCCGGCACGGCCCGGCGGAGCCTCCACGGCCCCGCCGGGCCGTCGTGCTGTCCCGGACACGCACGACGGCCGTCCCTGTGCGGGGGCCCGCGCCGGGGAACCTACACTGTACGGGTGCCGCTCCCGCTCGGGGGTGGCCCGGCAACAGCAGATCGGAAGGTCATGAGCAGCGCACTGCACATCACGGGCGGGATCCCCCTGGCCGGGCAGGTCACCGTGCGAGGTGCCAAGAACCTCGTCCCCAAGGCCATGGTGGCCGCCCTCCTGGGCTCCACACCGTCCGTCCTGGCGAACGTGCCCGAGATCAAGGACGTCCAGGTCGTCACCAACCTGCTGGCGCTGCACGGGGTCGACGTGGGTCGCGAGGACGGCCGGCTGTCCCTGGACCCCTGCAACGTCACCACGGCGCGGCACGCGGACATCGACGCCCACGCCGGGGACTCCCGGATCCCGATCCTGCTGTGCGGGCCCCTGCTGCACGCCATCGGCGAGGCCTTCATCCCCGACCTCGGCGGGTGCAAGATCGGCGACCGCCCCATCAACTACCACCTCGACGTGCTGCGCCACTTCGGCGCCCGGGTCGAGAAGCTGGAGTCCGGGATCCGGATGAGCGCGCCGCACGGCCTGCACGGCGCCAAGGTGGAGCTGCCCTACCCCTCGGTCGGCGCGACCGAGCAGGTGCTGCTCACCGCCACCCGCGCCGACGGCCACACCGAGCTGCGCGGGGCGGCCACCGAGCCCGAGATCATGGACCTCATCGCGATCCTGCAGAAGATGGGCGCCATCATCACGGTCCAGACCGACCGGGTGATCCGCATCGAGGGCGTCCCCGAGCTCACCGGCTACCGTCACCGGGCCATGCCCGACCGCATCGAGGCGGCGTCCTGGGGCTCCGCGGCGCTCGCCACCGGCGGCGACATCTTCGTGGCCGGGGCCCGGCAGTCCGACATGATGACCTTCCTCAACACCTTCCGCAAGATCGGCGGCGGCCTCGACATCACGGAGGACGGGATCCGCTTCTACCACCCCGGCGGGGACCTCAACCCGCTCATCGTCGAGACCGACGTGCACCCCGGGTTCATGACCGACTGGCAGCAGCCGCTGGTGGTCGCCCTGACCCAGGCCACGGGCGTGTCCATCGTGCACGAGACCGTCTACGAGAACCGCTTCGGCTTCACCGCCGCCCTCAACGGGATGGGGGCCACGATCCAGCTGCACCGCGAGTGCCTGGGCTCCGTGCCGTGCCGCTTCGGGCAGCGCAACTTCGTGCACTCCGCCGTGATCTCCGGGCCCACCCCGCTGCAGGCGTCCGAGATCAACATCCCCGACCTGCGCGGCGGCTTCTCCCACCTCATCGCGGCGATGGCCGCCGAGGGCACGTCCCACGTCACGGGCGTGGAGCTCATCGAGCGAGGCTACGAGCACTTCACCCACAAGCTGGCGGGGCTCGGGGCGTCGTTCGAGCTCGACGGCGAGTGAGCCGGGCCCGCCGATGAGCCGCACCTCGAACCGCCGCCTGTTCCGCGTGCTCGCGTGCGTGGTCAAGCCGGCCTACGGGCTGGCGGCCCGGCTGCGCTGGACGGGGGAGGAGCACCTGCCCGCCGAGGGAGGCTTCATCGTGGTGCCCAACCACCTCACCGAGCTCGATCCCCTGACGGTCGCCATCACGCTCTACGACAACGGGATCATGCCGCGCTTCCTGGCGAAGGAGTCGCTGTTCCGCGCTCCCGGGGTGGGATCGGTGCTCCGGGCCACGGGCCAGGTCCCCGTGCTGCGCGGCACGGCCGACGCCGCGGCGGCACTGACGGCCGCCCGCGCCGAGCTGGCCTCCGGCGGCGCCGTGGTGATCTACCCCGAGGGGACCCTCACCCGCGACCCCGACCGGTGGCCGATGACCGGGCACACGGGTGCCGCGCGCCTGGCCCTCGCCACCGGGGTCCCGGTGGTCCCGGTGGCGCACTGGGGGGACCAGGAGGTCCTCGACCACGACCGCTCCACCGGCCGGCGCACGGTCAGCCTCTTCCCCCGGAAGGACGTGCGCGTGCGGATCGGTCCGCCCGTGGACCTCGCGCCGTGGCGGGACGACGTCCCCGACCTGACCCATCCGGTGGGCCGCCACGCGGCACAGCTCGAGGACGCCACGGACGCCGTCATGCGCGCCGTGACCCGGGAGCTCGCGGTGCTGCGCGGGACGGACGCGCCGGCCGCCCTCTGGGACCGCCGCCGAGGAGGCCGCCCGTGACACCGCCCGAGACCACCGTGCCCCGCCCCGGCGGCCTGCCCGCCGCCGGACCTCGGAGGATCGCCGTCCTCGGCGCCGGGTCGTGGGGCACGACCTTCGCCAAGATCCTCGCCGACAGCGCGCGGGAGGCCGCGCACGGCCGCCACGAGCCGCTCGGGCGGACCGTGGCGCTGTGGGGGCGCAGCACCTCCGCGATGGGCCACACCGCGCGCACCCGCGTCAACGACCGGTACGTCCCCGGCATCCGACTGCCCGAGCGGCTGGAGATCACCGCCGACCTCGCCGCCGCCGTGCGCGGGGCGGACCTCGTGGTCCTCGCCGTGCCCGCCCAGTCCCTGCGCGCCCAGCTGGCCGCCGTGGCCGGGCACCTGGAGCGGGACACCGTGGTGCTGTCCCTCGCCAAGGGGCTCGAGCGGGACACCGGCCTGCGGATGAGCGAGGTGGTCGCCGAGGAGCTGGGACGGTCCACCGGCCTGGGCGCCGAGCACTGGCGGACGCGCACGTGCGTGCTCTCCGGCCCCAACCTGGCCATGGAGATCGCGGAGGAGCAGCCCACGGCCTCCGTCGTGGCGGCCCCCGCCACGGACCTGGCCACCTGGGTGGCGCACGCCTGCCGGACCCGCTACTTCCGCCCCTACACGAACACGGACGTGGTGGGCACCGAGATCGGCGGCGTCGTCAAGAACGTCATCGCCCTCGGCGTGGGCATCGCCGACGGCCGTCACTTCGGGGAGAACTCGAAGGCCTCCATCATCACCCGCGGGCTCGCCGAGACCACCCGGCTCGCGCTCGCCCTGGGCGGGAAGCTGGAGACGCTCTCCGGGCTGGCGGGGCTGGGGGACCTCGTGGCCACCTGCTCCTCGCCGCTGTCCCGCAACCGCACCGCGGGCCGGCTCCTCGGCCTGGGCCTGACCCCCGCGGAGGTGCAGGAGGAGATGACCCAGACCGCCGAGGGCATCAAGTCCGCCCCGGCCGTGCTCGCCCTCGCCCGCCGCCACGGCGTCGACATGCCCATCACCGAGGCCGTCGTGGCCATCCTCCGCGAGGAGATCACCATCGACGACGTGGCTCAGCTGCTGCTGGGCCGAGAGATCAAATCCGAAGGGACCGCCCCATGACTCCCCGCCCCTGCGTCGCCGTGCTGTTCGGCGGGCGCTCCAGCGAGCACGCCATCTCCCTCATCACGGCCCGGGGCGTCCTGCGCGCCATCGACCGGGAGAAGTGGGACGTGGTGACCGTCGGCATCGCCACCTCCGGCGAGTGGTTCCTCTGCCCGCAGGAGGAGCTGGAGGCCCTGCTCGACGCGAACCCGATCGCCGAGCTGCCCGTGGGCGACGAGCTCGTGAGCCTGCCGCTGAAGGTCGGGGAGAGCGAGCTCATCGTCCGCCAGGACGGTCCCTGCGGGCAGACCGTCAGCCGGGACCGGCACATCGACGTGGTCCTGCCCCTGCTGCACGGCCCGTTCGGCGAGGACGGCACCCTGCAGGGCCTGCTCGAGCTCGCCGACCTGCGCTACGTGGGCTGCGGCGTCACCGCCTCCGCGGTGGGGATGGACAAGCACTTCATGAAGCTCGCCTTCGAGGCGGCGGGCCTGGAGGTGGGCCCCTACACCGTGGTGACCGACCGGCAGTGGGCCCTGGACCCCCACGCCGTGCGCGAGCGCATCGCCGAGCTGGGCTTCCCCGTGTTCGTCAAGCCCGCCCGCGCGGGGTCATCCTTCGGCATCACGAAGGTGGACCGCGCCGAGGAGCTGGACGACGCGATCGGGTCCGCCCGCGAGCACGACCGCAAGCTCGTGGTCGAGGCCGGGATCGTGGGACGGGAGATCGAGTGCGCCGTGCTCCAGGGCCGCGGGACGGCCGCCGCCCGGACCTCCATGCCGGGCGAGATCGAGATCGTCGACGAGCACGCGTTCTACGACTTCGAGGCGAAGTACGTCTCGCAGGCCTCCGCGAAGCTCAGCTGCCCGGCGGACCTGCCGGCGGAGGCGATCGAGACGATCCGCCGCCGCGCCGTGACCGCCTTCGAGGCGCTGGACGGGGAGGGCCTGTGCCGTGCCGACTTCTTCTACACCCCGGACGGCCGGGTGGTCATCAACGAGATCAACACGATGCCCGGGTTCACGCCGATCTCGATGTACCCCCGGATGTGGGCCGCGTCGGGACTCGACTACGCCGGGCTGATCGACGAGCTCCTGGGCCTCGCCCTGGAACGGCCGGTGGGGCTGCGCTGAGCCGCGGCACGGTGCGGGGGCGGGACGCCCGCCTCACGGAGCGGGCGACGCGGTGACGACGACGTTCTTGTCGACCGCGTCCCGGGTGTAGCAGCTGATCAGGACGATGCGGTTCGGGACGACCCGCCAGATCTCGCTGTCCTTCAGCGTGTCCTTCTCGTAGGTGGTCACCGACTCCACCACGTAGTCGAGGGTCCCGTCCACGGTCTCGACCTCGAGCTCCTCCCCGACCAGCGCCGGGTCGCTCAGCTTGTTGAAGGGCAGCTCGACCTTCTCGTAGCTGTGCCCGGCGATGTACGTGGTGTTCGTCGAGCCCTCACCGGGCATCCCGTACGGGGTGAGCCGGTAGCCGTTGTAGGTCTGCGGCGGCACGAGGGACCCGCCCGCGAGATCCTCGTCCGTCGGGTCGTAGGGGCGCACGTCCGCGTCGAAGCCCACGGAGTCGATGCTCAGGCGCAGCGGCGACGCCGCGGCCGGCGTGTGCCCCAGGAGGTGCTGGGCGAGGAACCACTGGTTCATCAGCGCCACCCACAGCACGGCGGCGCACAGCGTCACCACGGCCGCCCGGCGGGCCAGCGGGTCCTTCTCCGTGGCCGGGGCCGGGCGCGGCGGACCCGCCACGGTGCTGGTTGCCATGCTGTCCTGTCCGTCCTGGTCTGTCGCTGTCCCGGTCGGGCGCGCCGGGTGCTGTGCCGTGCCGGCGCCGCCCCGCGGGCGCCACCGGCACGGCACGGGGACGCTCAGGCGCCGCTGCGCCCGAGCCGCCGTGCCCGGTACGCGAGCGCACCGGGAAGGGCCACCGCCGCCGCGAGCAGCGCCGTGAGCAGACCGGCGCCGGCCGTCTGCTCCAGCGGTGCCGCGGTGAGGCGGGTGTCCACGTTGAGCCCCGGGTTCGCGGCCCCGACCGCGGTCTCCTGGAGCGCGAGCTCCGGGGCCACCGCCTGCTCGACCGCGGCCGGTGCCGCGGGTGCCGCGTCGGAGAGCTCCGCTGCCGCGGGTGCCGCAGGTGCCGCAGGTGCCGCGGGTGGCGCGTCGGCGAGGGCCGGTGCCGGCTCGGGGACCGGGGCCGCCGCCGGTGCGGGCGGGCCCGCCTCGACGGGGGCGGGGACGTCCACGGCTGCCGCGGCCGGCAGCTCGATCGCGGCCACGTCGGCGGCGACGGGTGCCGGCTCGGGGGCCGGGGCCGCCGGTGCGGGCGGGCCCGCCTCGGTGACCAGGACCTCGGTGGCCGGGACGTCCGCGGGTGCGGCCGGTGTCACCGGCGCGGCACCGGCCGCTTCGCCGGAAGCGGCCGTGCCCGGTGGAACTCCGCCCGGCGGGGCGTCGCCCGGTGCGGCGACCGCGGCCGGGGCGCCCAGGAACAGGCCCCCCACCAGCACGGTCGCCGAGGCACCGGCGACAGCCAGTCTTCTCGTAGTAGTCATGTCGATGTGTCTCCTGTATCCCGTCGTCGGCCCGGGCCCACCCCAGGACCGCCAGCGCGCCGCACGACCCCACCGGGATCGTTCTCGCGCCCCCGCGCGGACGGACCCCCGTCACGTCGTGCTGCTCGTCGTCCGGCCCGGACGGACCGTGCGCCCGTCCCGCGGAGTTCGGAACCCCCGGCCGAAGAACAGCTGTGCTGTTAACTATCGTCCACTTCCACGCATTAGCAAGGGCGAACGGCTACGTGACAGGAGGAGTCGAGGATCCTCCGCCGGCCGCACCGGGCCCCATCGGGCCCCTGCCACCCGGCCGTCCGGGGACGTCGTCGCCCGCGGCCACGCGCCGTGCGGGCAGAGCACAGCACTAGTGGGGACACGGATCGGTTCGCCTCTGCCATTAGCGTGTGCACATGATGGGGGAGGGACGTGGTCCCACGGCGGCCGTCCGGGGGGACGGACGCTCCGACAAGGGGGATCCGATGACGTCCGTGGTGCTCGAGGCCGAGAACCTGGTCAAGATCTACGGCCGGGGGGACACCCGTTTCGCCGCGCTGCGCGGTGTGGACCTGCGGATCCGGCACGGGGAGTCCGTGGCGGTCGTCGGGAAGTCCGGCTCGGGCAAGTCGACCCTGATGCACCTGCTCGCGCTGCTCGACGCGCCGACCCACGGCTCGGTCCTCCTCGAGGGCAGGCCGGCGGCGTCGATGACGGCCCGTGAGCTCAACGAGACGCGCAACGCCGCGTTCGGTTTCGTGTTCCAGCAGTTCTACCTCACCCCGGACCAGACGGTGCTGGAGAACGTGGTCCTGCCGCTGAGGATCGCCGGGGTCCGCCCCGGGGCCCGCCGGCGCCGCGCCCTGGACGTGCTGGAGCGCCTGGAGGTGGCGGAGAAGGCCTCCAGCCGCGCCGTCGACCTGTCCGGCGGGCAGAAGCAGAGGGTCGCGATCGCCCGCGCCCTGGTCAACGATCCCTCCGTGATCTTCGCCGACGAGCCCACGGGCAACCTCGACTCGGCCACCGGCGCGGTGGTCCAGGACCTCCTGTTCGACCTCCACCGGGAGCAGGGCATCACCCTGGTCGTCGTCACCCACGACGAGGACCTCGCGCTGCGCTGCGGCCGCCAGGTGCACCTGCACGACGGTCTCGTCGTGGACGCGCCCGCCCTCGCCCCCGTCCTCGGGGCGGGCCCAGGGGGAGAGGGCGCCGACGCGGTGGGCGCCGAGGCGGTCGTGGGCGCGGCCGGGGGCGCCCGGTGAGGTGGCCGGACCTGCTCGGCTCCGCGGTCGCCAACACCCGGCGGGCCAGGATCCGCGCCACCCTGACCGTGCTGGCCGTCTTCATCGGTGCGTTCGCACTGACCCTCACCTCGGGCATGGGCACCGGGGTGAACCGGTACATCGACGACACCGTGGCCGCGTTCGGCGACGCCGACGCGCTCTACGTGCAGAAGTCCCAGCCCCTGATCGAGCTGTCCTCGACCTCCGGTCCCCGGGAGTACGATCCGGACACCACCCGGATCCGGACGGGGTTCGGCGTGTCCTTCGAGGGGCTGACCACCGAGGACATCGAGGTCATCGAGGGGATCGACGGGGTGCGCTCCGTGAAGCCGATGTACTCCGTGGCCCCCACCTACCTGGAGGCCGCCGACGGGAGCCGGTTCCAGCTCTCCCCGGGGATCCCCGTCGACGCCGTGGGCCTGCAGATGGTGGCCGGCGGAGCCCCGGCCGCCGGGCGGGACGAGATCGCGGTCCCCGACAGCTGGGTAGCGGACCTGGGCTTCTCCTCCGCCCGGGACGCCGTCGGGGGCCGCGTCGACGTGGTCATGACCAACATGGCGGAGCAGGACCGGGCGTTCCCGGCCACGATCTCCGGCGTGACGCAGGCCAGCCTCGTCGGGACGTCCCTGAACCCCATCCCGTCGGACTCCTTCAACGAGCGGCTCTACGACTACCAGGTCAGCGGCGTCCCGGAGGAGGTGCCGGAGAGTTTCGCGATGGCCACGGTCACGGTCGAGGACATGGCCCGGGCCCCCGGGATCCAGGCGCGGCTGGAGGACCACGGCATGCTCGGCCTGACCGTGGAGGACCAGCTCGGCATGTTCCGCGCCGTCATCAACGCCATCGTGTGGATCCTCAACGCCTGCGCCGTCATCGCGCTCGTGGCCGCCGGTCTCGGCATCGTCAACACCCTGCTGATGTCGGTGCAGGAGCGGACCCGGGAGATCGGCCTCATGAAGGCCATGGGGATGAGCGGGGGCAGGGTCTTCGGCCTGTTCTCCCTCGAGGCCGTCTTCATCGGCTTCCTCGGGGCGGTGGTCGGCGCGGTCACGGGCGTCGTCGGCGGCTCGGCCCTGAGCGGCGCTCTGGCCGACGGGTTCCTCTCGGGGCTGCCCGGGCTGTCCCTCTTCGCGTTCGAGCCGTGGCGGGTGGCGCTGATCGTGCTCTCCGTCATGGGGATCGCGTTCCTGGCCGGGACGATCCCCGCCGTCCGGGCCGCTCGGAAGGACCCCATCGCTGCCCTGCGCCACGAGTGACCGGGCCGGGTCGGGACCGGGCCGTCAGCCCTCGCACTCGATGCAGTACCGGGCGCCGTCCTTCTCACGAGCGAGCTGGCTGCGGTGGCGGACCAGGAAGCAGGACATGCAGGTGAACTCGTCGTCCTGCTCGGGCACCACCTGGATGAGCAGCTCCTCCTGGGACAGGTCCGCCCCGGGCAGGTCGATGCCCTCCGCCGTGTCCGCGTCGTCGACGTCGATCGCCGGGCTCTGCGTGCTGGCGCTGCGCTGCGCCTGGATCACCTCGAGGGACTCGTTGGCGGGCTCGTCCTCGGGCTTGACGCGGGGCTCGTCGTAATCGGTTGCCACGGGTGTGCCTCCTTCTGGGCGTGGTGCGGTCGCGTGCATGTCCACGCCACAACCCGGTGGGGCATGGGCCTATTCCCGAGCTCCCGGCACGTGCCGGGGACGGAGCGGCGGACGCCGCCCCCGCCTCCGGGTCACAGACCCTCCACGGTGTCCTGCAGGTCCAGGCACTGGCGCTCCGCGGGGATCTGCTCCACCGCGGAGCCCAGCTCCACGAGCAGGGTGGAGGACGCCACGGCGGTGCTGTCGAAGACCACCTCGACGGCCGGGTCGCGGCCGTAGGTCGTGGCGGTCCACGTGCTCCCGTCCTCGTCCTGGCGGATCAGCCAGTCGACGTCGTTGACGGAGGAGCAGGCGTCCGTGGTGGGCCCGGGCGGCGTGACGCCGCAGCGCACGACGGCCGCGGTGGGCTCGCCGTAGGCCGTGGTGGCCTGGCTCGTGGTCTCGCGCCGGTCGTGCTCGCCGACGGTCTCCGGCATGGCCAGCATCGCCGGGGCGCACCCCGGGTCGGCGGCGTTCGCGGCGGGGTCCACGGTGACGGCGGGGGAGCACCCCGACAGGACGGCCACCAGGGCTCCCGCCCCCAGCACGGCGCGGGCGGGTCGGGACAGGGAGAGCGAGGGCATGCCCCCAGCGTAATCCTCGAGGAGCCCCGTTCCCGCGTCCGGGGCCGTCGTTAGGATGAGCGCCATGACCCGACCCCCAGCGGAGCAGCCCCCCGTGCCCGACGCCCCGCCCGGACCGGGGCCGACCGTCGGGGAGCTCTCCGAGGCGGAGCTGCTCGAGCTCGTGCTGCCCCTGCTCCTGCGTCCCGCCGCCCCGCGCCCCGGAGCGGACCAGGTGCTGCTCGGCCCCGGCGACGACTGCGCCGTGGTCGCGGCCCCGGACGGGCGGTACGTGATCACCACGGACACCCAGGTGCAGGACCAGGACTTCCGGCTCGCCTGGGTAGGCGGCGCGGTCACCACCGGCTACGACACCGGGAGGAAGTGCGCGGCGCAGAACCTCGCCGACGTCGCCGCGATGGGCGCCGTCCCGTCGGCCGTCGTCGTCTCGCTCACCCTGCCGCCGGAGACGCCCGTGTCCTGGCCCCTGGACTTCGCCCGCGGTCTCCTGGCCGGGTTCGAGGCCATGGGCGCGGACCGCTGCGCCGTGGTCGGCGGGGACCTGGGCGCGGGTCGGGAGCTGTCGGTCACGGCCACGGTGACGGGCGACCTCGAGGGCCGGGACCCGGTGCGCCGGTCCGGTGCGGGGGAGGGCGGCACGGTGGCGCTCGCGGGGACCACCGGACGTGCCGCCGCGGGCGTGGCGCTGCTCGAGGACCTCCGCTACCGGCCCGGGCGGGACGAGGTCCTGGACGGGCTCGCGGCGGCGCAGCTGCGGCCGTGCGCTCCCGTGCCCGCCGGCCCCGCCGCCGCCCGCGCCGGTGCCACCGCGATGATCGACCTCTCCGACGGCCTGCTCCGCGACGCCGGCAGGGTCGCGGCCGCCAGCGGCGTCGTCGTCGACCTCGACGGCGCGGCCGTGGCCGAACTGGCCGAGCCCCTGCGCCCGGCCGCCCGGCTGCTCGGGACGGACCCGCGCGACTGGGTGCTGACCGGTGGCGAGGACCACGGGCTGCTCGCCGTCTTTCCCCGGGGCGTGCCGCTGCCCGGCATGTTCCGTGCGATAGGCTCGTGTGCGCCCGCGCCCCCGGCGCACGACGACACCCTCCCCCGGGTGCTGCTCGACGGACGAGCGCCGCAGCTCGCTCTCGGGCACCCGGTCGGCGAAGGATGGGATCACTTTGAACCATAGGATCGGATCGAACGCGGCCGTCATGCGGCGGTGGCTCGACCTGGCCCACCGTGATCTCGTCCGCCACAGCCCGGTGCTGAACGCCCTCAACGTCTTCCCGGTCGCGGACGCCGACACCGGGACCAACCTCGCGACCACCGTGCGCGCCGCGGCCGAGGCCGCCGCCCTGCTCGAGACCGGCGACGTCGGGGAGCTGCTCTCCCTCGCCGGTCAGGCCGCCCTCGAGGAGGCCCGCGGCAACTCGGGCACCCTGTTCTCCGTCTTCCTCACGGCCGTGGGCCGCTCCCTGGAGGGGAGCACGCGGATGACCGCCGAGTCCGTGCGGCTGGCCCTGCACGCAGGTCACGTGCGCGCCTGGAGCGTCCTGACCGACCCCGTGGACGGGACCATGCTCTCCGTCCTGGAGGCCGCCGCCGCCGTGCCCGTGCCGCAGGGAATCGAGGACGGGTCCAACCAGCAGCTCAAGGAGTTCCTGGCCGGCGTCAGCACCGCCGCCCGCGCCGCGGTCCTCGTGACCCCGGACCAGCTCGAGATCCTGCGCGAGACCGGCACGGTGGACGCCGGCGCACTGGGCATGCTCGTGGTCTTCGACGCCCTCGCCCGCACCGTGGGCGGCGACGACGCCGGCGACGAGAACGCGCTCGACGCGCTGATCGACGCCGCCGCGGCCCGGGCCGCCGGCGCCGGGGACGCGCCGCACGCCGTGCACGGCGGCGTGGAGGTGATGTGCACCGTGGAGCTGACCCCGCTGGACGCCGCGGAGCTGCGCCACGAGCTCAGCGAGGTGGGCACCAGCGTGATCATGAGCGCGGTCACCGAGACGGGGGACGGCTACCGGTGGCGCGTCCACGTCCACGTGCCGCGCCCCGAGGACGCGCTCACGGTGATCGGCGCCCGCGGCAAGGCCGTCAACCTCACGGTGACCTCCCTCTCGGAGGCGGACGGATGAGGCACTTCTGAGATGACCCCATCCCACGGCGGCGGGGCGTTCCCCGACCAGGTCTCCGAGCTCGACCAGCCGCTGGCCCGGCTGCTGGGCCGGACCACGGCCGACCAGCTGTCCCGGCAGCTCTCGGTGTCCACGATCGGGCAGCTGCTCGACCACTTACCCCGCAAGTACATGCCGCGGGGCGAGCTCACCCCGTTCTCGGAGCTGCGCATCGACCAGCAGGCGACCATCGTGGCCGAGGTCGTGCACGCCTCCACCCGCCAGATGCGCTCCCGGCGCGGGTCCATCACGGACGTGGTGATCACCGACCGCGTCTCCTCCGACCCGCACCGGCTCTTCGCGGACGACGACCCCGGTCCGGGCCGGACGATGCGGCTGAGCTTCTTCAACGCCTGGACCGCGGCGAGGGACCTGCCCCCGGGCACGCACGCCCTGTTCTCCGGGAAGGTCGGGCTGTACAACGGCGCGGTGACCATGACGAACCCGCACTACGCGATCCTCGACCCCGATGCCCCGGAGGCGGGGGAGACCGCCGAGGAGCGCGCGGGTCGGCCCATCCCGATCTACCCGGCCACGGCCAAGCTGACCACGGACAAGATCGCCCGCGCCGTGCACTCGCTGCTGCCGGTCGTGGACTTCGGGGCGGTCCCGGACCCGCTGCCGGACGGGATCCGGGAGCGGGAGGGGCTCATGGGGCTCGAGGAGGCGTACTGGCAGGTCCACCGCCCCCGGGACACCCGCGCGCACGGGGAGGCGCGCCGCCGGTTCCGCTACCAGGAGGCGTTCCTGCTCCAGTGCGCCCTGGCCCGCCGCCGGGCCGAGCTCGCCGCGCACCCCACTACGGCCCGCCCGGGCGTCCCCGACGGGATGCTCGCCCGGTTCGACGCCGGGCTGCCGTTCGAGCTGACGGACGGTCAGCGCGCCGTGGGGGAGGAGCTCGCCGCGGAGCTGGCCGGCACCCACCCCATGAACCGGCTGCTCCAGGGCGACGTCGGCTCGGGCAAGACGCTCGTGGCCCTGCGTGCGATGCTGCAGGTGGTCGACTCCGGCGCGCAGGCCGCGCTGCTGGCCCCCACCGAGGTCCTCGCCGCCCAGCACCACGGCTCCGTGGTCCGCTCCCTGGGCCCGCTCGCGCAGGCCGGCCTGCTCGGCGGGGACCCGGACGGCACGCAGGTCGTGCTGCTCACGGGCTCGATGGGCGCCGCGGCGCGCAAGCGGGCCCTGCTGCAGATCGCGTCGGGGGAGGCCGGGATCGTGATCGGCACCCACGCCCTGCTCTCGGAGGTCGTGCAGTTCGCCGACCTCGGACTGGTCGTGGTGGACGAGCAGCACCGCTTCGGCGTCGAGCAGCGCGACCGGCTGCGGGACAAGGCCGGGCGGCCCCCGCACCTGCTGGTGATGACCGCGACCCCCATCCCGCGCACCGTGGCGATGACCGTCTTCGGGGACCTGGACGTCTCCGTCCTGGACCAGCTCCCGGCGGGACGGCAGCCGATCGCCACCCACACCGTGGGGCTCGTGGAGCACCCGGGCTGGGAGCGGCGCCTGTGGCGGCGCGCCCGGGAGGAGATCGACGCGGGCCGCCAGGTCTACGTCGTCGCGCCCAAGATCGGCGACGACGACGAGCCCCCGCCCCACGCCTCCCTCGCGGAGTCGGCACTGGCCGCGGCCTCCGACGACGAGGAGTCCGAGGCGTCGATGGCGTCCGTCACCTGGCTCGCGGAGCTCGTCGCCGCCGAGCCGGTGCTGGCCGGCGTGCGCGCCGAGGTGCTGCACGGCCGGCTCGACACGGACCGCAAGGCCCGCCTCATGGAGGAGTTCGCGTCGGGGGACGTGCCGCTGCTCGTGTGCACCACCGTGGTCGAGGTCGGCGTGGACGTCCCCAACGCCACGCTGATGATCATCGTCGACGCCGACCGGTTCGGCATCTCCCAGCTGCACCAGCTGCGCGGCCGGATCGGGCGCGGCGGGCACGCCGGCACGTGCCTGCTCGTCACCCGGCGCCCCGCCGAGCACCCGTCCCGGGAACGGATCGAGGTCGTAGCGGCCTCCACGGACGGGTTCGAGCTGGCCCGGGCCGACCTCGAGCTGCGCCGCGAGGGCGACATCCTCGGCGCCGCCCAGTCCGGGGGCCGCTCGACCCTGCGCCTGCTGCGGGCCCTCGACGACGCCGAGCTCATCGAGCGCGCCCGCCGCGACGCCGTGACGATCCTCGGCGAGGACCCGCAGCTGCTCGAGCACCCGGAGCTGGCCGAGGCCATCGAGCGCTACCTCGACCCGGACGCCGAGGCGTTCCTGGACCGGGGCTGAGCCCCGTGACACAGAGTGCCGCGAGGCGGAGTGCCGTGCCGCAGGGTCCCGTGCCGCCCGGGACGGAAGGAGAGCGCGCGTGAGCAGGATCATCGCCGGGGCCGCCGGAGGGCTGCGCCTGCAGTCCGTGCCGGGCCGGGACACCCGGCCCACGACCGACCGGGTCAAGGAGTCGCTCTTCGCACGCCTCGAGGCGTGGGGCATGCTCCGGGACGCCCTGGTCCTCGACCTGTTCGCGGGCTCCGGGGCCCTCGGCTGCGAGGCCGCGAGCCGCGGCGCGGCCTCCGTGACCCTCGTGGAGCGGCACGCGGGCGCGGCGCGGGTCTGCCGCGCCAACGCCGGGACGGTCCACCGGGCCCTCGGGCGCGACGACGTCGTCGCGGTCCGGCACGGGGCGGTCGGCGCCTACCTCGCGGACCCCGCCGAGGGGCCGTGGGACCTGGTGCTGGCCGACCCGCCCTACCCCCTCCCGGAGACGGAGCTCACCGCGGCCCTCGCCCCGCTGGCGGGGCGGCTGCGGGAGGGCGGGGTGCTCGTGGTCGAGCGCTCCTCCCGGTCCCCGGAGCCCGACTGGCCGCAGGGCCTGCGCCGCTTCGAGCAGAGGCGGCACGGGGAGACCACCATGTGGTTCGCCGAGACGGACGTCACATCGACGCCCCCGCACGGCGCGTCGCACTGAGCACCTGCGCCTCTGCGCGCACCCGCTTTGACAGGATTCGACAGGCAGCATCGAGCACGGGCCCCGGCCCGGGAGAGACGGAGGACGTCCATGAGGATCACGGTTCTGGGAACGGGCTACCTGGGGGCCACGCACGCCGCGTCGATGGCGGAGATGGGCTTCGAGGTGCTGGGGCTGGACGTGGACCCGGAGAAGGTCGACGCCCTGTCCCGCGGTGAGCTGCCCTTCCACGAGCCGGGCCTGGGCGAGCTGCTGCGCAAGCACGTGGGCACCGGCCGGCTGCGCTTCACCACGAGCTACGAGGAGGCCGGTGCCTTCGGCGACGTCCACTTCGTCGGAGTGGGCACCCCCCAGCGGGCCGGGAGCTTCGCGGCGGACATGCGCTACGTCGACGCCGCCGTCGGCTCGATCGCCGCGGCCGCCACGAAGGACTGCGTCATCGCAGGCAAGTCCACGGTCCCCGTCGGCTCCGCCCGCCGCCTGGCCGACCTGGCGAAGGCCTCCGCCCGCGACGGGGTGGACGTGTCCCTGGTGTGGAACCCCGAGTTCCTGCGCGAGGGCTACGCCGTGGAGGACACCCTGACCCCGGACCGGATGGTGCTGGGTGCGGAGGACGAGGCCGCGGAGGCCGTGATGCGCCGGGTCTACGCCCGCCAGCTCGAGGCCGGCGTCCCCCTGATCGTCACCGACTTCGAGACCGCCGAGCTCGTGAAGGTCGCGGCCAACGCCTTCCTGGCCACCAAGATCTCCTTCATCAACGCCTTGTCCGAGCTCACGGAGGCGGTCGGCGGGGACATCCGCACCCTGGCCGACGCGATCGGGCTGGACGAGCGGATCGGGCGCAAGTTCCTCAACGCCGGCGTGGGCTTCGGCGGCGGCTGCCTGCCCAAGGACATCCGCGCCCTGCGGGCCCGGGCCGCGGAGCTCGGGGTGGAGCAGGCGGTGCGCTTCCTGGCCGAGGTCGACGACATCAACGTCCGCCGCCGCGGGCACACGGTGGAGACGGTCATCCAGATGCTGGGCGGCTCCGTGGTGGGCCGGCAGGTCGCCGTGCTCGGGGCGGCCTTCAAGCCGGACTCCGACGACGTGCGCGACTCCCCGGCGCTGGACATCGCCGCCCGGCTGCACTCGATCGGCGCCGAGGTGGCCGTGTACGACCCCAAGGCCAACGCCAACGCCGCCAAGCGCTATCCCCGCCTGGACTACGTGGACTCCCTCGAGGCCGCCGTCACCGGGGCGGAGGTCGTGGTGCTGCTGACCGAGTGGGCCGAGTTCAAGGCGATGACCCCGGAGCAGCTCGACCCGCTCGTGGCCGTCCCGCAGATCCTCGACGGCCGCAACGTGCTCGACCCCGGCCGCTGGACCTCGGCAGGCTTCAGCTACCGGGCCCTGGGCCGCCGGGCCACGATCTGAGCGGGGTCCGGGCCGGCACCCCACGCAGACGGCCGCCGCTGCCGGGGCAGCGGCGGCCGTCGTGCCGGACGGGGGTTCAGTCCCCGTACTTCTCGAAGATCAGGTCGTCAGTGTTCTTGTCCAGCTGCATGGAGCTGCTGTGCTGGATGAGCCGGGCCACCGTGCTCGCCTCGTCCTCCGGCACGACGAGCAGATACTCCTCCACGCCGTCGTCGAGCGTCAGCTCGAACGTGTAGGACCCGGCGTACCCTTCGCCCTGAGCGCTGCGGATCACGTCGACGCTGGTGACGCGCCGGATGTTCTTGCCCTGTCCTGCTGGCATGGTTCCCCCTTCGGAGACATCCCTTCGGAAGGAGGTCGGCGACCGCGTGCGGGCGGATCCGGCAAGACGGCTCGACCTCCTGCTGACGGCGATCGTCGTCCGACCGCCCGACCCGCGGTGCCCTCGCTGTCCGCGGGCGCCGTGCGTCAGCTCCACGCTGGCCACCCGCTCCCGCAGTGCCAAGGGTGCTTACCACATGTGACGGGCCGTTCGCCGGGCGGAGGCGTCGCGGCTCAACCCGCCAGGCGCCGCCCCGCCTGCTCGAGGACGTCCAGGCGCTTGCCGAAGGAGAAGCGCATCCAGGACGCGTACAGCCGCCGGTGCTCCGCGGAGGCGAGGGCGGGTACGGGCACGCCCACCACACCGGCCCGCTCCGCCAGCACCGGGGCCAGGTGCGCGGCGTCCTCGACCTCGTACCGCTCGCACAGCCCGCGCACGTCGGCCACGACGAAGAACGTGCCCTGCGGCTCGAACGGCTCCGCGCCGGCCGCGGCCAGGCCCTGCACGAGCACGTCACGGCGCCGCCGGAAGTCCTCGGTGAGCCGGTCGTAGAAGCCGCCGGGCTGGCGGAGGGCGGTGGCCGCCCCGATCTGCAGCGGCGTGGCGGCGCTGTGGGTGAGATAGGCCTTGGTGGCGCGCACGGGGCCCACGAGGTGCGCCGGCCCGCTGACCCAGCCGACGCGCCACCCCGTGGCCGAGAAGGACTTGCCCACGGAGGAGACGGTGAGGGTCCGCTCGAAGGCCTCCGGCAGCGAGGCGAGCGGCCGGTGCCGGCCGGCGTAGCGCAGGTGCTCGTAGACCTCGTCGGTCACCACCACGCAGTCGTGCTCGGCGGCGAGCCCGGCCACGCGGGCCAGGACGTCGTCGTCGAACACGGTCCCGGTGGGGTTGTGCGGGTCGTTGAGGATCACCATGCGGGTGCGGGGCCCGAAGGCCGCGGCGAGACGGTCGGGGTCGGGGGAGAAGCACGGCGGCTCGAGGGGGACCGTGACCAGCCGCGCGCCCGCGAACTCCACGACGGCGCCGTAGAGGTCGTAGTGCGGCTCGAAGACCACCACCTCGTCCCCGGGCCGCAGGAACGCGAGCAGGCTCGCGGCCAGGCCCTCGGACGCACCCACGGTCACGACGACCCCGGCCCCCGGGTCCAGGTCGATCCCGTAGAACCGGTGCTGGTGCTCGGCGACGGCCTCCTGCAGCAGCGGCAGCCCGGCCACCGGGGAGTACTGGTTGCCGCCGCCGTGCAGCGCGTCCGTCGCGGCGCCGAGCATCTCCTGCGGACCGTCGACGTCCGGGAAGCCCTGCCCGAGGTTGATGGCGCCCGTCCGCGCGGCCAGCCGCGACATCTCCTCGAAGACGGTCCCGGAGAGCTCCCCGGTGCCGGTCAGCAGGCCGCCCCCGCGGGCCATGCGCTCCCACGGGGGGCCGGACGGGGACGGGGCGGCGGCGTCGGTGGCATCCATGGCGGCCAGTCTAGGGTCCCGCGGCGGCTCCCGGGGGCGGCGGCCCGGCGCCGAGCCGCACGAGGGTCCCGGCCAGTCCCGCCGCGAACACCGGGAGGTCCGGCACCACGTCGGCGTCGGCCACCACGTCGATGCCCAGGGTCCCCGCGTAGGAGACGACCCCCACGGCGAGGGCCAGGTTCCCCTGCACGGCTCCGAGCTGGAACAGCTCCCGCACCGGCGCCCCCGCGAAGAGCAGGGGCGCCGCGGGGCCGCGCACGTTGCTGAGCATGAGGTTGACGACCCGCTGCCGGTCCATGACCCGGACCATCCAGTGCTGGGCGAGACGACCACCCGGCCGGTACGGCGGGCGTGCGCGCTGCGCGGCGGTCGTCGCCGCGATCCGCCGCAGCCGCGCCACCGGATCGGGTTCGCCCACGGGCACGGCCACCACGCGCACACCGGTCCGGTTGCCCCCTGCGGGGTCGCCGGGACCGCGCACGGAGGCGGCCACCGACACCTTCAGCTCCGGCACGCCGGCCAGCTCCCCGCGCGCGGCCAGCAGCCGCCGGGCACCGCCCGCCACGGCGGTGAGCACCACGTCGTTGACCGTCCCGCCGTGCCGGTGGGCCAGCTCCCGGACCGCCGCGAGGTCCGCGCGCACGAGCACGGCGCCGCGCCGCGCGCCCACGGGACGGTTGATCGACAGCGCCGGTGCGCGGCCCTCCGCGAGCGCGCCGCGCACCTGGGCGGCCGAGCCGAGCAGGCGGGCCGCGGCGCGGGCCCGAGCAGGGACGGGGGGCGGACCGCCGCCCGCTCCCGGGCGGGCCGGCGCGTCCGGGGCGTCGCCGGGAGCGGGGTCGAACAGCGGGGCGAGCAGGGTCAGCGCCGCCAGTCCGTCCGCGAGGACGTGGTGCCACCGGATCAGCAGACCGGTCCTGCCGTCGGCGAGACCCGGGAGCAGCCACAGCTCCCACAGGGGCCGGTCCCGGGGCAGCGGGGCCGCGTCGATCCCGGCGCACACCCGGAGCAGGCCGTCCTCGTCCCCGGGAGGCGGCACCGGGCGGCTGCGCACGTGCCGGGAGACGTCGAAGACCGGGTCGTCGAGCCACACGGGCCGGCCGCCCCCGGGCCGCGCGAGCACCTGGCGGAGCCGCCGGACGTCCCGGGTGCGCCGCTCGACGTGCTCCCGGACGACCCCGAGCCGCAGGTGCCCGCCGGGATCGAGGAGGGGGCCGGCCTCCAGGAGCGCCAGGGCCGCGACGTGCATGGGCACCCCGTGCCGCTCCACGCGCAGGTTCGCCTCGTCCAGGGCGCTGATCCGCTGCCCGGTCCGCGCCCGGCCGCGCCGGTTGCTCATGGCGGTGCTCCGCTCGTGCGGTGGAGTCCCTCGTCCACCACGGTACGCCGCCGGGGCGCGGAGCGCGCCTAGGATGGCACCCATGCACCGAGTGATCTGCCCCGGCTCCTTCGACCCCCTGCACAACGGCCACGTGGAGGTCGTCGCGCGCGCCGCGGCCCTCTTCGACGAGGTCGTCGTCGCGGTCTCCACCAACCCGCACAAGCGCTACCGCTTCGACGCCGACCGGCGGCTGGCCCTGGCGGAGGAGAGCTTCGCGGACATCGCCGGCGTCGTCGTCGAGCCCATGGGCGGGGGGCTGCTCGCGGAGTACGCGGCGCAGCGCGGGGCGGTGGCCCTGGTCAAGGGGCTGCGCTCGGGGGAGGACTACGAGTACGAGGTGCCTATGGCCACCATGAACCGCCATCTCACGGGGGTGGAGACGGTCTTCCTGCCCGGCGACCCCCGCTTCCTGCACCTGTCCTCGACGCTCGTGAAAGAGGTCCAGGGCCTGGGCGGCGACGTCTCCGGGTTCGTGCCGGCGCCCGTGCTGCGGGCCCTGCAGGGCTGAGCGGACCCGCCCCGTCCCGGCGCGCCGGGAGCCACCCCGTTTGAGAACGCCCGGCGCGGCACGCTAACATGGTCTGTCGGTCAGAATTTCACCAGGAGTCAGTCATCAGTCGCGAGAACAGTTCGCCCCTCACCATCGGTGTCCGGGACCTCGAGCACCGCCCGGGGACGATGCGACGCCTGGAGGAAGTTGTGCCCGCGCCGGAGAACTTCGGCAACGCACTCATCGGCGCCCCGGAGGGCTCGGACATCGACCTGGACCTCCGGCTGGAATCCGTCCACGACGGGATCCTGGTGTCCGGCACGGCCGGCGTGGTCATCCACGGCGAGTGCAGCCGGTGCCTCGACCCGATCGACTACGATCTGGACGTCGACGTGCAGGAGCTCTACGTCTTCGACGCCGCCACCGACGGTGGCGAGGAGTCCGAGGACGACCAGATGTATGAAGTTCAGGACGAGAGCATCGACCTCGAACCCATGCTTCGGGACGCAGTGATCACGCAGCTGCCGTTCCAACCGGTGTGCCGGGAGGACTGCCAGGGGTTGTGCGCCCAGTGCGGCGCGCGCCTGGAGGACGACCCGGGACACCACCACGAGGTGCTCGATCCTCGCTGGAGCGCCCTGTCGGGCCTGCTCGAGCAGGACACCTCGACCGAGACGACCGAACCGAGAGAAGAGAGATAGCCGTGGCTGTTCCGAAGCGGAAAATGTCCCGTGCGAATACCCGTGCACGCCGTTCCCAGTGGAAGGCGACCGCGCCGAAGCTGGTCAAGACCGTCGAGAACGGCAAGGTCAGCTACAGCCTGCCGCACCAGGCCAAGGTCGTGACCGACTCCGCCGGGACCGCGCTGTTCCTGGAGTACAAGGGCCGCAAGGTGGCCGACGCCTGACCACGGTGACCTCCACCGCGACATCTCAGGACCTGCTGGAGCGTCTCGGCGTCGACATCGACGCCGGGACGCTTCGTCTTGCCCTGACCCACCGCTCCTATGCGTACGAGCACGAGGGGCAGGGCCACAACGAGCGGCTCGAGTTCCTGGGGGACTCCGTGCTGGGCCTCGCGGTCACCGACGAGATCTTCCACCGCTACCCCGACGACTCCGAGGGCAACCTCGCGAAGATCCGCTCGGCCGTGGTGAGCACCCGCACGCTCGCGGAGCTCGCCCGGTCCCTGGACGTGGGCCCGCACATCCGCCTGGGCAAGGGCGAGGTGCGGACCAACGGGCAGCAGAAGGCCTCGATCCTGGCCGACACCATGGAGGCGCTGATCGGCGCCGTCTACGTCAGCTCCGGGCTCGAGGCGGCCCGGGCCTTCGTGCTGCGGCTCGTGGTGCCCCTGCTGGAGGACGGCTTCGTGATGAGCGAGGGCCGGGACTGGAAGACCGAGATCCAGGAGCTCGCGGCGGCCCGCGGCCTGGGCGCCGTCCGCTACGCCGTGGAGGGCACGGGCCCCGACCACGACCGCCGCTACGAGGCGCACGTGCTCGTCGGCGGTCAGGACCACGGCACGGGGACCGGCACCACCAAGAAGGAGGCCGAGCGCTCCGCGGCGGCGCAGGCCTGCGCGACCCTGGTCGCCCGCCGCGGTGCCTGAGCTCCCCGAGGTCGAGGTCGTCCGCCGCGGCGTGGAGCGCTGGGTGGTCGGGCGCCGGATCGAGTCCGTGCAGGTGCTGGACGCCCGTTCGGTGCGCCGCCACGAGGCGGGCCCCGTCTCCTTCGCGCACGAGCTCGACGGCGCGGTCGTCGCCGACGCGGTGCGCCGCGGCAAGTTCCTGTGGCTGCCCCTGACCGGCACGGACGGCGCGCCGCCGCAGGAGGCGCTGCTGGTCCACCTCGGGATGAGCGGGCAGCTGCTGGTCCAGGACGCCGGGCTGGCCGACGAGAAGCACCTGAAGGTGCGGCTGGGCCTGTCCGAGCGCCCGGGCACCCCGGCGGAGCTGCGCTTCGTGGACCAGCGGATCTTCGGCGGCATGCTCCTCGACCGGCTCGTGCCCACCGGCGACGGCGCCCCGGGCGGGCGCTCGGCCACGGGCGCCCCGCTGGTGCCCGCCCGGGCCGCCCACATCGGCCGGGACCCGCTGGACCCGGCCTTCGACGCCGAGCGCTTCCACGACCGGCTGCGCCGGCGCCGCACCGGGCTCAAGCGCGCGCTGCTGGACCAGTCGCTCGTCTCCGGGATCGGCAACATCTACGCGGACGAGGCGCTGTGGCAGGCGCGCCTGCACTGGGCCCGGCCCACCGACACGCTCCGGCGGCCCGAGACGCTGCGCGTCCTCGCGGCCGTGCGCGAGGTCATGGAACGGGCCCTCGCGGCGGGCGGGACGAGCTTCGACTCCCTCTACGTCAACGTCAACGGCGAGTCGGGCTGGTTCGCCCGCTCCCTCAATGCCTACGGCCGGTCCGCGCGGCCCTGCCCGCGGTGCTCGGCGGAGGGGCGGAGCGCGCTGATCGTGCGGGAGCAGTTCATGAACCGCTCCTCCTACCGGTGCCCCGTCTGCCAGCGCACGCCCCGCAACGCCCGGTTCTGACCGGCCGTCCCGGGCGCGTGCTCAGGAGTCCCCGGCGGCCGTGGACCCGGTGGCGGGCATCGGGGTGTCGTGGGCGCCCAGGGGATGGGTCCGGTAGTACTCGCCCAGCCGCTGCATGCCCTCCTCGACCGTCACGGACGGCGCCCAGTCGAGCACCTCGCGGGTGGTCCGCTGCTCGAACCAGTGGGCCGTGGACATCTGCTCGGCCAGGAAGGCCGTCATGGGCGGCTCGTCCTCGCCCGGACGGAGCGCCCACACCTTCTCGATGACCCTGCCCGCCAGGCGCGCCACGGCGCCCGGGACCCGGCGCACCGGCGGCTCCACCCCGGCCGCCCGGCAGAAGCCCGCCACGAGCTCGCCCACGGTGCGGGGCTGGCCGTTCGTGACCACGAGCGCCTGCCCGTGCGCCCACTCGATCCGCTCCAGCGCCCGCACGATCGCCTCGGCCGCGTTGTCGACGTAGGTGGTGTCGATCAGCGCCGCGCCGTGGTCGAGCAGCGGCAGCCGTCCCTTCTCCGCGCGGTCGACGATCCGCTCGACGAGCTGGGTGTCCCCGGGGCCCCACACGATGTGCGGGCGCACGGCCGTGACGCGCAGCCCGCGGCCGTCGGCCTCGAGCGCGAGCAGCTCGGCCGCGGCCTTGGACCGGGCGTAGTCGCCGCGGGCGTGCACGGGGTCGGCCGTGCGGGCGGTCTCGCCCACGATGGAGCTGCCCGTGTGGGCGACCGACGGCGAGGACACGAACACCACGTTGTCCACGCCGGCCAGCCGCGCGGTCTCCAGGACCACACGGGTGCCGGTGACGTTGGTCATCACGAAGTCGTCCCAGTCCCCGGCGAAGGAGACCTTGGCGGCGAGGTGGACGACGTCGTCGACCCCCTCCATGGCCCGCGCGACGGCGTCGGGGTCCGCGACGGAGCCGAGGACCTCATCGACGTTCGGCTGGTCGGCCAGGGGTGCGTGCCCGCGCTGGAGCAGCCGGACCGTCCACCCGCGGGCCGCGAGCAGGCGCGCCACGTGCTCCCCGAGCATCCCGGAGGCGCCGGTGACGAGCACCGTCCGTCCCTCCCCGGTCAGCTCCTGCCGCCCGCGCTCCACCTCGTGGCTGCCGGTGCCGGCCGGCGGGGCGCCCTCCGTCACGGAGGCGTCGTAGGCGGGGACCTTGTCGTCGTGCGTGCCGTCCTGGCGGTGCTTGCCGTTCACGGGTTCCTGATCCTTCCTCCGGCCAGGGCGGAGTCCGCCCATCGGGCCAGCAGGGCTCGGTCGATCTTGGAGTTGTGCCGGATGTCGGTGGGGTGCTCGGGGACCACCAGGACGGCCGCGAGGTCCAGGCCCGTCGCCTCGCGCACGGCGGCGCGCACGGCGCAGGAGAGCAACGGGTCCGCGGGGCCGGAGCGCGGGGCCGGGGGAACGGTCTCCACGACGGCCACGGGCACCTGCGTGCCCGCCGGGCCGACCCCGACGACCGCGGTGCGGCCGACCCCGGGCACGGTCTGCGCCGCGTGCTCCGCGGCGACCGGGGTCAGCACGCCGGCGGCGGAGACGACGACGTGGGCGAGGCGGCCCTCGACCCACAGCCGCCCGGCGGCGTCGAAGTGCCCGACGTCCCCGGTGCGGTGCCAGCCGGGCAGCTGGGTGCTGAGGTGCTCCGTGTACCACAGCCGGTCGTAGCGGTCCTTGACGTGCGGTGCGCGGGCGAGGATCTCACCGGTGACCCCGGGCTCCGTCGTGATCTCGTCCGCGGGGGCGCCGTCCGGGCGCAGGGCGGTGACCCCGAGCTCGGCGCCGTGCACGGCGGTGCCCACGCACACGCCGTTGCCGGCACCGGCCACGGCGGAGCCCCTGCTGTCCAGGCCGGCCTGCCGGATGGTCCCCAGGGTCACGTCCGTGAGGGGCAGCCCCTCGGTCATGCCGTAGGGGGTGTGCAGCGTCGCCGCGGGCACGAGCTCCTGCAGCTGCTCCAGCAGCGGCTCCGGCAGGGGCGCCCCGGCCGAGAGCACGAGCTCCACGAGCTCGAGGGCCCGCTGCTGCCCCTCGTCCAGCTCGTGCCGGGTGGCGAGGACGTTCGCGATCGCCGCGGGCGAGAGGAACACCGCCGTGGCCTGGATGGCCGAGGCGGCGTCGGCCAGGGCGCGCGCCGTGAGGGTCTTCGGGGCGGTGACGTCCATGTCCGGGGTCACCGAGGTGGTCCCCATGGCGGGCCCGAGCAGCGCGAACGGCGCGAAGCCCGCCACGAGGCCCGTGCCGGCGGTGAGCCCGTACGTGCCGCGGACGGCGTCCCGCATGGCGCAGAGCTGGCGGTGGGTGTAGACGACGCCCTTGGCCGGGCCCGTGGACCCGGAGGTGAACAGCACCGCGGCGTCCGCGTCCGGGTCCGGCGCGGGGAGGTCCTGGCGCGGGGCGGACGCGAGCAGGCCGGGGACGTCGTGCGCGACGCCGAGAGCCCGGCGGGAGACCGGGTCGAGGGTCTCGAGGGAGATCCGGGTGCCCGGCCAGCTGAGGGCCCGGCCGGCGACGAGCGCCTTGCGGATGCCCACGAGCCAGGCCGGGGCGGCCCCGCGCAACGCCCGGGTGAGGCCCTTGGGGCCCAGGCCGGAGTCCGCCACGACGACGACGGCGCCGATGCGCAGGCACGCGTAGAGCAGCGCGGTGAGGTCGGAGCCCGGCGGCACCATGAGGCTCACCCGGTCCCCGGGGCGCACGCCGATACCGGTCAGCCCGGCGGCGAGACGGTCCACGCGGTCGGCCAGCTCCGCCCAGCTCAGGCTCGCCCGCACCGGGGGCACGCGGGCCCCGGCGTGCGGGTCGCCGGGGGTGGGCGCCATGTCCACCACGGCGAGGCCGAGGTCGGCGCGCCGCGCGTCGAGCTCGGCGGGGAAGGGGACGTGCTCGCCGCGGGAGGTGGCACGGCGCTGCAGGTGCAGCTCGCGGCGGCCGGGGCCGGGACCGAAGCGGTCGGCGAGCCACGCCATCACCGGGGTCGCGACGTCCCGGTCCTCGGGCAGCAGGTGCAGGGCGCCCTCGTAGCGGTGGACGTCGGCGTGCGGCATGCGGCGCACGAGGTCCTGCAGGTAGCGCTCCTGGAACACGGGGTCCCCGATGCCCCAGAGCAGCAGGGCGGGGACCTCGCGGGCGGCCACGCCGGCGGCGATCTGCTCGTAGCGGGCGTGGGAGGGGTGGTCCGGGGCGGCGGGGATGTCGGCCACGAAGTTGCGGATCGCCTCGCGCCGGGCGCGCGTGCCGTACGGGGCCCGGTAGGCCGCCCGGACCTCGCGGGACAGGGACGGGTCCGCGAGCGCGAGGGCCACGTCGAGGAAGCTCGTGGTCCGCTCGGTGAGCAGCCCGTGCGCGGCGGGGGCCAGCGCCAACCGCAGGGAGGCGGGCATCCGCTCGGCGTTGTCGTGGTGGACGGCGGTGTTGGTGAGGACCGTGGCGCGGTGGACGTCCGGGTGCTCCAGGGCCCAGCCGGAGGAGACGAGCCCGCCCCAGTCGTGGGCGAGGGTCACCACGGGGCCGCTGCTCGCGTCCAGGCCCAGCTCGGCCGTGAGGTCGCCCAGGTCCCGGACCCGGTCGTCGAGGCGGCGGAAGAGCCCGGTCCGCTCGGAGAACCCCATGTCGAGCTGGTCCACGGCCACGACCCGCCAGGGGTTCGCGGGGTCGGTCCCGGCCGCCAGCACGTCGCGCCACAGGTAGGACCAGGTGGGGTTGCCGTGCACGGCCAGGACCGTGCCCCGCGGGGTGAGTCCGGCGGCCTCGAGGGAGGCCGCGTTGTCGAGGACGTGCCAGCGGCGCCGCCGGCCGGGGACGGGCTCCACCGGGGCGCTCGAGGCGACCGTGACCGTGCGGGACCACGCCGGGTCCACCCCGGGCAGGGGCACCTCCGTCATGGGCAGCCGCGCCGCGCCCGGCCCTCCGGTCTGCGGGGTCGTGGACGGTCGTGTGCGTGCCATGGTCGTGGGGCTCCTCGAGGGTCTGTCTCGTGCGTGGGCGTCTCGTGCGGGGCGCGGCTCAACGCCGGCGGGTCACCAGTCGATCTCCATGTAGGTCGCGTTGAGGCCGGAGCCCACGCCCAGCAGCAGCACGCGCTCGTCGGGCTGGAGCCGCTCGGCCTCCAGCGCGAGGGTCATCGGCAGCGCGGCGGCCGCGACGTTGCCCCAGAACGGGAAGGTCAGCGGGAACTTCTCCGGGTCGATCCCGACGTCCTGGAACAGCTTGTTGGTGTGGGACATGGAGACCTGGTGGCCGATGTAGCGGTCCATCCCCTCCCAGTCCCAGCCGTCCTCGTGGGCGTCGTGCCACGCGTCCGCGAGCAGCCCCACGCCGTGCTTGAGCAGCCCCGTGGCGTCCGTGTACATGCCGTCGAAGCCGCCGATGCACAGCCCGTGGTGCTCGGTCGCGGACCGGGTCACGGACCCCGCGATGCGGTGGCCCTCGGGGTGCCGGTCGGCCGGGCCGACCACGGCGGCGGCCGCGCCGCAGCCGAGGGTCAGGGTCGCGAACTCGCGCACCACGTCCGCCCGGGTCACGTCCGGGCCCTGCAGCCGCTCGTACGTCTCGCGGTGCCAGGGGGTCGGGTCCTCGCCGGCGACGACGACGGCGTAGTCGATCGCCCCGGAGTCGATCATCGTGGAGGCGATCGTGAGCCCGTTGACGAAGCCCAGGCACGCGTTGGTGACGTCGAAGTTCAGGGCGGAGCGGGCCAGGCCGAGCCGGTGGTGGACGGAGACCGACACCGCCGGCTCGTAGCCGTCGCGGGTCACCGAGGCGTTGATCAGCAGCCCCACCTGGTCCGGGCGCACGCCCGCCCGGGCGAGGGCGGCCTCGCCGGCCTCCACGGCGCCGTCGGTGAAGTGGCGCCCGGGGGCCCAGACGCGCCGTTCGTTGACGCCCGCGAGCCGCTCCAGCAGGCCCTTCGGCATCTTCAGCCGCGTGAACGTGTCCGCCAGGACCTCGTCGGCGTGGGACGAGGGCACCACCTCGTCGGCCTCGACCTTGGTGATGGCCAGGAGGGCGGCGTTGCGGTGACGGATCGAGGAATTACCGGTCAAGGTCTCTGGCTTTCGTTAGGGTCTCGCCGATGCCCAGGCCCGCCCACGGAGGACGCGGGCGCGGGGAGGTCAGGTCGTGCTGGTCGCGGTCAGTCTACCGGCCGGTTCCCCGGCCGCGGCCCGAGCCCGGCCGTTTCTCTGTAGGCTGATCATCTTCTCCGGGGGCCCGTCGTCGTTTCCCGGCACGACCGCCGTCCCCGGCGCGGCGTCGCCGTCCGGGGGCCCGAGTACAGTGGGGACGACCCCCGACGCGCCCACCCCTGGAGACCGGACACCCGTGCACCTGAAGACCTTGACCGTGCGGGGGTTCAAGTCCTTCGCCTCGGCCACCACCTTCGAGTTCGAGCCCGGGGTCACCGCCGTCGTCGGCCCCAACGGCTCGGGCAAGTCCAACGTGGTGGACGCCCTGGCGTGGGTGATGGGGGAGCAGGGCGCGAAGTCCCTGCGCGGCGGGAAGATGGAGGACGTCATCTTCGCCGGCACCGCCGGCCGGGCCCCGCTCGGGCGCGCGCACGTGTCGCTGACCATCGACAACGCCGACGGCGCGCTGCCCATCGAGTACGCCGAGGTCACGATCTCGCGCACGCTGTTCCGCTCCGGGGGCTCCGAGTACGCGATCAACGGCCGGCCGTGCCGGCTGCTCGACATCCAGGAGCTGCTCTCGGACTCCGGACTCGGCCGCGAGATGCACGTCATCGTGGGCCAGGGCCAGCTCGACCGCATCCTGCAGGCCACCCCGGAGGAACGCCGCGGCTTCGTCGAGGAGGCCTCCGGCATCCTCAAGCACCGCCGCCGCAAGGAGCGGACGCTGCGCAAGCTCGAGGCGATGCAGGCCAACCTCGACCGGCTCGAGGACCTCACCGCCGAGATCCGCCGCCAGCTCACCCCGCTGGGCCGGCAGGCCAGGACGGCCCGCAGGGCCCAGCGGATCCAGCACGACGTCCGTGACGCCCGGTCGCGGCTGCTGGCCGACGACCTCGTGCAGGCCCGCACGAGCCTCGCCGTCGACGAGGAGGTCGAGCGCCGGCTGCGCGCCGAGCGCGCCGAGGCCGAGCAGGCCCTCGACGCCGGCCGCGCCCGCCAGGCCGACGTCGAGGCCCGGGCGGCCCAGGCCACCCCCGCCCTCAACGCCGCGCGGGACACGTGGTACCAGCTCGCCGCCGTCGAGGAGCGCTTCCGCTCCCTCGCCTCGCTCGCCGCGGAACGGCGCCGGCTGCTCGGCTCCGCCGCCGAGCCGGCGGAGCCGGGACGGGACCCGGACCGGCTCGACGCCCAGGCGGCCCGCACCCGCGCGGAGCAGCAGGAGCTCCTCGAGCAGGTCGAGGACGCCGTCGACGCGCTCGCCGAGGCCATCCAGGAGCGCGAGGACGCGGAGGCCGCGGCACGGGACCAGGACGGCGTGGTCACCGGCCTGCTCCGGGCGGCCGCCGACCGCCGGGAGGGCACGGCCCGGCTCACCGGCGCGGTCGCGGCGGCCCGGTCGCGGGTGGAGGCGGCCGAGAACGAGCTGTCCCGCCTGCACGCCACCCACGCGGACGCCGGGCGGCGCCGGGTGCGCGCCGGCACCGAGGCCGACACCCTGGCGCTCGCGGCCCAGGACGAGGCCTGCGCCGCCGAACGGGCCCGGGCCCGGC
>NZ_JBISWK010000119.1:0-18586 GCF_044462205.1 Kocuria rhizosphaericola
GGCCGTCCCGGGACGGGCCGGCGCACCGGACGCGTCCGCGCCGCCGGCCCTGAGCGTGCGCGGCCTCGTCCGGGTCTTCGGCCGCCCCGGCACCCCGGAGGCCAAGGTCGCGGTGGACCGCGTGGACCTCGACGTCCCCCGCGGCTCCTTCTTCGGCCTCGTGGGGCGCAACGGCGCCGGCAAGACGACGATGCTGTCCATGGCGACCGGCCTCCTCCGCCCGACGGCGGGCACCGCCCGCGTGGCCGGTGTCGACGTCTGGGCCGAGCCGCGGCGGGCCAAGCAGCTCATGGGGGTGCTGCCGGACGGGCTGCACCTGTTCGACCGGCTCACGGGACGTCAGCTCGTCACCTACTCCGGTCTGCTGCGCGGCATGGACCGCACGGTCGTGGCCGAGCGCACGGAGGACCTGCTGCGGGTCATGGACCTGCTCCCCGACGCCGGGACGCAGGTCCAGGACTACTCCGCCGGCATGACCAAGAAGATCGCGCTGGCCGGCGCCCTCATCCACGCCCCGAGCCTGCTGGTCCTCGACGAGCCGTTCGAGTCGGTCGACCCCGTCTCGGCCGCGAACATCCGCGAGATCCTGCACGGCTTCGTGTCCGCGGGCGGGACCGTGGTGGTCTCCAGCCACGTCATGGACCTCGTGCAGCGGATGTGCGACCACGTCGCCGTGATGGACCGCGGCCGGGTGCTGGCGGCCGGGACGGTCGACGACGTCCGGGTCGGGGCCACGCTCGAGGACCGGTTCGTCGAGCTGGTCGGCGGACGCCGGGAGACGGGGGAGGGGCTCTCGTGGCTGCGCCCGGAGTGAGCCGGGACCTCGCCCCGGCCCCGGGAGGCCTCGACCCCGCCGGGGCCGGCACGAGCGCCCTGGCCGGGCGGCTCGTGGGCCTGAAGGCGAGGCTCCTCGTCAACACCCTGACCCGCAGCACCTGGGTGCTCGTGGGGACGGTGCTGGGCGCCGCCTACTTCCTGTTCCTGCTGGGCCTGGCCGTGGTCGCGCTCTTCCTCCTCGGCCGCCAGGACCTGTCCGTGGTGCGCACCGTGCTCGTACTGGCCGGGACGGCGGCCACGCTGGCCTGGTGGCTGCTGCCCGTCCTCGCGGCGCGCGCCGACGCCACGCTGGACCCCGCCCGCCTCGCCGTGTTCCCCCTCTCCGTGGGCCAGGTCCAGTGGGGCCAGGCGCTCGGCGCGCTCGTCGGCGTGCCGGGCGCGCTCACCACCGTCGCGCTGCTCGCCACGGTGAGCTCCTGGCGCTCGTCCGCGGCGGCGCTGGTCGCGGCCCTCCTGTGCGTGCCGCTCGCGCTGGCCCTCGTGGTCGCCGGTTCCCGGTGCGTCACGGCCCTCGCCGTCGGCCTCGGCCGCCGCCGCCGGCTCACGGAGCTGGTCTCGCTGGCCGCGCTCGTGGCGCTGGTGCTGCTCGGCCCGATCGTCACGGGTCTGCTGAGCGGGCTGGAGCGGCTGTGGGACCGGCTGCCGCAGTACGCCGGCGTGCTGGCGTGGACGCCGGCCGGAGCCGTCTGGGCGGTCCCGGCGGACGTCGCCGCGGGTCGCTGGGCTTCCGCGTCCGCCCGCCTGGCCGTCACGGTCCTGACGGTCGCCGCCCTCGTCCTCGTCTGGCGGGTCGCGCAGGAGCGGGCGCTGACCAGCACGGCCGGCCGGCGGACCGCGGCCCGGCACGAGGGCGCCGCCGGCGCGGGGCTGTTCGACCTCGTGCCCCGGCGTCCGTGGGCGGCCGTCGCGGCGCGGTGCCTGGTCTACTGGGTCAGGGACCCCCGCTACGCGGCAGGCCTGCTCGTCATCCCCGCCCTCGCCGTGCTCATCTGGTTCTCCCGGGACCCCGGGGGCGGGAGCGTCTTCCTGTACGGCCTCGGGCCGATGATCGCGGCGCTGCTCGCCTACCAGATCTCGGGCGACGTGTCCTACGACAACACCGCCCTGCACCTGCACGTCCTCTCCGGCGTGCGGGGCGTCCACGACCGCGCGGGCCGGGTGCTCGCGCTGCTCGTGATCGCCGTGCCGCTCACCGCGCTCGGACTGCTGCTGCCGTTCGCGGTCGAGGGCCGGTGGCAACTGCTGCCCGGGATCGCGGGCACCTCGGTGCTGGCGCTGCTGGGCGGGGCGGGCCTGTCCTCGGTGCTGTCCGCCCGGTACACCTATCCCGTGGCCCCGCCGGGGGCGTCACCGCTGAAGACGCCGCAGGGCTTCACCGTCCTCAACGTCCTGGTGCAGTTCGTGGCGCTGGGGCTCGTCGTCGTGCTCATGCTGCCGGCCGCGGTCCTCCTCCTCGTGCAGCTCTTCACCGGTGACCCCGTGTGGGGCTGGGCGGCGCTCGCCGCCGGGTCGGTGCTGGGACCGCTGCTGTGCTGGGGCGGGATCGTCCTCGGCGGGCGCTGGTACGACCGGCGGGCCCCCGAGCTGCTCCAGGAGGTCGCCCAGTTCCGCTGAGCCGGGCCGGGCGGGCGGCCCCGGGGCACGCGGAGGCGGCGTGATCGGGGTAAACTGGCGTCCATGCATGTCTCAGCGGCGACCACCGGCACCCCGACGAACGGCCTGGACGACAGCCCCTACGGCACCGACCCGGCGCAGCCGGCCGGGGGCACGTCCACGATCGAGCGCGAGGAGACCAGGGAGCTCCAGGAACCGGGCGACCACGAGCGCTTCGCGCACTACGTGCGCAAGGAGAAGATCATGGAGTCCGCCCTCTCGGGCGAGCCCGTGATCGCCCTGTGCGGCAAGGTCTGGGTCCCCGGCCGCGACCCCCAGCGGTTCCCGGTGTGCCCCACCTGCAAGGAGATCTACGACGGCCTGCGCCCCCCGAACGACCAGGGTGACGACCAGGGCTGAGCACCGCCCCGTCGAGCGAGCGCCCGCCGCCGGCGGGCGCTTTTGCGTGGCCCGCCGCCGCGCCCCCTCAGCCACCGCGACCACGAGGCCGCGGGCCCACGAGCGAAAGGACGTCGCCAGAGTGTCCCAGGACGACCAGCTCTCCTTGTTCGGCTCAGCCGCCGCCGACCTCCCCCCGGCCTACCCGGACCGCGCGGCGTGGGGCACCGCCCCCAAGCTGCGCGCCTGGCAGGCGGAGGCGCTGCAGCGCTACTTCGAGACGCAGCCCCGGGACTACATGGCCGTCGCGACCCCCGGGGCCGGCAAGACGACCTTCGCCCTGCGGGTGGCCAAGGAGCTCTTCGACCGCGGCACCGTCAACCGGATCACGGTGGTGACGCCCACGGACCACCTCAAGCGGCAGTGGGCCGACGCCGCGGCCCGCGTGGGCCTGGCCATCGACCCGAACTTCAAGAACGCGGACGGCTCCCACGGCCGGGACTACCTGGGCGCGGCGGTGACCTACTCCCAGGTGGCGATGAAGCCGCTCCTGCACCGGGCCCGCACCGAGGCGGGCCGGACGCTGGTGATCATGGACGAGATCCACCACGCCGGCGACTCCCTGACGTGGGGCGACGGGCTGCAGGAGGCCTTCGACCCCGCCGCCCGCCGGCTCGCCCTGACCGGCACCCCCTTCCGCTCGGACACCGCGCCGATCCCGTTCGTGCGCTACGTGGAGGATGGGGACGGCATCCGCCGCTCGAGCTCCGACTACACCTACGGCTACGGCGACGCGCTCAAGGACCACGTGGTCCGGCCCGTGATCTTTCTCGCCTACTCGGGGCAGATGCGCTGGCGCACCAGCGCGGGCGAGGAGATGGCCGCGGAGCTCGGCGAGGGCTTCACGAAGGACATCACCGCCCACGCGTGGCGCACCGCGCTCGACCCGAACGGGCAGTGGATCCCGTCGGTGCTCCAGGCCGCGGACCAGCGGCTCACGGAGGTGCGGCGCACCGTGCCCGACGCCGGGGCGATGGTCATCGCGACCGACCACCAGGACGCGAAGGCCTACGCGGCGCAGCTGCGCCGGATCACCGGGGAGAACCCCACCGTGGTCCTCTCCGACGACAAGGGCGCCTCGGACCGGATCGACGAGTTCTCCGCGGGGGACAGCCGGTGGATGGTGGCGGTCCGCATGGTCTCCGAGGGTGTCGACGTCCCCCGGCTCGCCGTGGGGGTCTACGCGACGTCGACGTCCACGCCGCTGTTCTTCGCCCAGGCGGTCGGCCGCTTCGTGCGCGCCCGCAAGCGCGGGGAGACGGCCTCCGTCTTCCTGCCGTCCGTGCCGGCGCTGATGCAGCTCGCCAACGAGATGGAGGCCGAGCGGGACCACGCCCTCGACAGGCCCGCCGCGGAGGAGACCGGCCTGCCCGCCGACCCCCTCGAGGAGGGCTGGGACGACGAGCTGCTCGAGGAGGCCAACCGCGAGGAGAAGGCGTCGGCGGCCCTCGCCCAGGGCCGCTTCGAGGCCATCGGCTCGGACGCGTCCTTCCACGGGGTGCTCTTCGACGGCGGCGCCTTCGGCGGCGGCGTGGCGGTGGGCTCGGAGGAGGAGGCGGACTTCCTCGGCATCCCGGGCCTGCTCGAGGCCGACCAGGTCTCGGCGCTGCTGCGGGAGCGGCAGTCCCAGCACGCCCGCCGCCGCCCGGGCGCCGCCCGGGCCCCGGAGCCGGCGGTGCCCGACCACCGGCGGCTGAAGGAGCTGCGCGCCACCCTGTCCAAGAACGTCTCGGCCTGGGCGTCGCGCACCGGCACCCCGCACGGCGTGGTCCACAACGAGCTGCGCCGCGTGTGCGGGGGCCCCGCGGTGGCGCAGGCCAACGAGGTGCAGCTGCAGGCGCGCGTCAAGAAGCTGCAGGACTGGTTCATCGGGCGCAAGTGAGCCGCGCACCGGGGCACGGCCCGCCCGGCAGGGGGCGGGCCGCGTCCGGGCGCGGGTCAGGACCGGACGATCTCGACCCCTGCCTCGGCCATCTCCCGCAGGGCGCGCGCCGTGCTCTCCTCGGCCACGCCGGCCGTGAGGTCCACCAGCACCCGGGTGTCGTAGCCGGCCTCGACGGCGTCCAGAGCGGTCGCGCGCACGCAGTGGTCGGTCGCGAGACCCACGATGTCCACGGCCTCGATCTCGTGCTCCCGCAGCCAGTCGTCGAGGCTCACGTCCGGCTCGTCGTCGACGTCCTCGTCGTCGCCCATCGGCACGTCCGCGTCCGGGGCGAGCAGCCCCTCGAACCCGGAGTAGGCGGCGTCGTGCTCGCCCTTGCGGAACCACGCCTGGATCCAGTCCGTGTCCAGGTCGGCGTGGAAGTGGGCCCCGCGGGACTCGGCGACACAGTGCACGGGCCAGGAGTCCACGTAGTCCGGTTCGTCGGAGAAGTGCGCCCCGGGGTCGATGTGCCAGTCCTGGGTGGCCGCGACGGCCGCGTAGTCCCCGTGGTGGTCCTCGAGGTGCTCCGACACGGCGGCGGCCACGGCCGCGCCTCCGGCGACGGCCAGCGACCCGCCCTCGCAGAAGTCGTTCTGCACGTCGACGACGATCAGTGCGGTCCTCATGGTGTTCCTCCCTCTGTTGCGGTGGGTCTCGCCCGGTCTGTCCTGCTCGGTGGATCCTGTGCGCCGGACGCCCCGGTCAGACCGGGGCCTCCGGCCCCAGCACGGTCGGGATGACGGGGTCGCCCTCGCTGAGCCGCCGGGCCGATCGTGGCAGCTCCGCCACGGACGCCGTGTGCCGCTCCCGGGCCCGCCGGACGCCGGCCGGGCCGGTCCACCCGTCCAGCAGCTCGCCGTCGCGGACGAAGTCCTCCAGCAGCGGCCGGTCGTCGCCGTCGTCGTCGGGCAACCGGCCGATCCCGACCACCTCGTGGGTGGCCGTGCCCTTCTCGTCCCGGCGCCGCAGGGCGTGCTTGCGCCCGCCCACGGACACCTTGCCCTTGGCGGCCTTCGCCACGGGCCGCAGCTCGCCGGAGGAGTCCTCGCGGGCCACGAGCTTGTAGACCATCGAGGACGTCGGCGCGCCCGAGCCGGTGACCACGCGGGTGCCGACGCCGAACGCGTCGACGGGCGCGGCGTTCAGGGACGCGATCGCGTACTCGTCCAGGTCCGAGGTGACGGTGATGCGGGTGTCCGGGTTGCCGAGGTCGTCGAGGAGCTCCCGCACCCACGCGGCCTGGGTCACGAGGTCGCCCGAGTCCAGGCGCACGCCGCCCAGCTCCGGGCCCGCCAGCTCCACGGCCTTGCGGACCGCGGCCTCGACGTCGTAGGTGTCGACGAGCAGGGTGGTGTCCCGGCCCATGGACTCCAGCTGGGCTCGGAAGGCATCCTCCTCCGAGTCGTGCAGCAGCGTGAAGGAGTGGGCGGCGGTCCCGACGGTCCGGATCCCCCAGCGGTGGCCGGCCTCGAGGTTCGAGGTGGAGTCGAAGCCGCCGATGACCGCCGCCCGCGCGGCCGCGACCGCGGCCTCCTCGTGGGCGCGCCGGGAGCCCATCTCGATGCACGGGCGCCCCGCCGCGGCCCCCACCATGCGGGAGGCGGCCGAGGCCACGGCGCTGTCGTAGTTGAGCACCGACAGGAAGTACGTCTCGAGCACGCACGCCTCGGCGAACGTGGCCTCGACCACGAGCAGCGGCGAGGACGGGAAGTACGCCTCGCCCTCGGCGTAGCCGGAGATCGACCCGGTGAAGCGGAAGTCCGCCAGGTAGTCCAGGGTCGCGCGGTTGACCACGCCGGTGTCCGCGAGGAAGCGCAGCTGCTCGTCGCCGAAGCAGAAGCTGTCGAGCCCCTCGAGGAGGCGCCCGGTGCCCGCCAGCACGCCGTAGCGCCGGCCGGCCGGCAGCCGCCGGGCGAAGACCTCGAAGACGCTGCGCCGCTGCGCGGTGCCGGCGTGCAGGGCGGCCTGCAGCATGGTCAGCTCGTAGTGGTCGGTCATCAGGGACGTGGGCGGCGGGGCCCACCGGTGGCTGCGCTGGTTCACGGGCACCACTCTAGCGACGCCGCCGGTGCCCCCCGGCGTCCGGCACTCGCTACGATGGACGGACCATGCACTGCGCTACTTCCGCCGCCGCCCGCCCCGCGGCCACCGCCACCCCGGAGACCGGCACCCGGCCCACCGGCGAGACGTCCGTGGCCGCGGCGACCGAGACCCCGTGGAACGTGGTCGTGTGGGACGACCCCGTCAATCTCATGAGCTACGTCACGTACGTGTTCCGCTCCTACTTCGGCTACCCGGAGGAGAAGGCCCGCTCCCTGATGCTCGAGGTCCACCACCACGGGCGCTCCGTGGTGGCCAGCGGTTCCCTCGAGGAGGCCGAGACCCACACCGCGGCGATGCACGGCTTCGGGCTGTGGGCCACCTTCGAGCAGGCGGGGGGCCACTGATGGCCCAGGGCTTCCGGTCCACCCGCAGGGGGATCACCGCCCGTTTCGAGGAGGCCGAGAAGGACCTGCTGCAGAAGCTGTTCGCGGACGTCGCCCAGGCGCTCGCGCCCGAGCAGCCGGCCTCGGAGGACTCGCTCGAGCGGATGCTCGGCGTGTCCGGGGACGCCACCGTCCCCGACGACTCCGCGCTGCGGCGCCTCCTGCCCGACGGCAGCCTGGACCCCGAGCGCGCCGCAGAGTTCCGCCGGTACACGGAGCGGGGACTGCGGGAGACCAAGCGGGGCGTGCTGCAGCAGGCCGCGCTGGCGCTGGAGGCCCAGCCCGTGCGGCTGGACCCCGGGCAGGCGCAGGCCTTCGGCCAGGCCCTCAACGACGTGCGGCTGGTGCTGGCGGACCGCCTGGGGATCCGGAGCGAGGCGGACGCCGAGCGCGTGGGGCGCTACGACGACTGGTCCGCGATCGAGGACGTCGAGACGTACATGTCGCTTCTGTACAACTTCGTCTCGTGGCTTCAGGAGACCCTCATGGAGGCGCTGCTCCACGACCTGCCCCGGGACTGACCGGCCACGACGCCCCGGAGCGCTTCCGCCCGGGCGCGGGGTGACGCGCATCACGGCGGCTCGCCCGCGGCACGGTTTGGGGCGGCGGCACGCCCGGGACTACGCTCTTGTCGATATGCAGGATGACGACGTCTTCGGGGCCGGCGGCCGGACCGCACGGCGCCCCAACCCCGGTTCACCCATCGGCGTGTTCGACTCCGGGGTGGGCGGCCTCACCGTGGCCCGCGCCATCATCGACCAGCTGCCCCACGAGGAGATCGTCTACGTGGGCGACACCGCGCACGGGCCCTACGGCCCGCTGCCGATCGCCGAGGTCCGGGCGCACGCCCTGCGGATCATGGACGAGCTCGTGGACTCCGGCGTCAAGCTGCTCGTCATCGCCTGCAACACGGCGTCCGCCGCGGTGCTGCGCGACGCCAGGGAGCGCTACACCCGGGTCTACGGGATCCCCGTGGTGGAGGTCATCCAGCCGGCGGTGCGACGAGCGGTGGCCTCGACCCGCAACGGCCGGATCGGGGTCATCGGCACGGCGGCCACGGTCGGCTCCCGCGCCTACGACGACACCTTCGCCGCCGCCCCCCACCTGCGGATCGACTCGGTGGCCTGTCCGGCGTTCGTCGACTACGTGGAGGCAGGAGTCACCACGGGCCCCGCGCTCCTGGCCACGGCGCAGTCCTACCTGGACCCGCTGCGGGACGCCGACGTGGACACCCTGGTCCTGGGCTGCACCCACTACCCCCTGCTCACGGGCGTGATCTCCTACGTCATGGGCGACACCGTCACCCTGGTCTCCAGCGCGGAGGAGACCGCCAAGGACGTCTACCGTGCGCTGGTCGGTCACGGGCTCGAGCGGGACCCGAGCCTGCCCGCCCACCACGAGTTCCTCGCCACCGGGGACGCGGCGTCCTTCGAGGTCCTGGCCCGGCGGTTCCTGGGGCCGGAGGTCGCCCGCGTGCGGCACACCAGCTCCGTGGCGGAGCAGTACCCCACGGGCTCGCTCGCGCGGATCACCCCGGAGATGATCGGGGGCACCGGCCCGTCCGCTCCCTGAGCAGTCCCGCGGCCGGTGCGGCCGCGGTCCCACCGGTCCTCCCTGGAAGGCACACGCTCCATGAAACTCACCATCGTCGGATGCACCGGCTCCTTCGCGGGGCCGAACTCCCCGGCCTCCTGCTACCTCGTCAGCGGCGAGGACGCCGAGGGGCGGATCTGGCGCATCCTGCTGGACATGGGCAACGGCGCCCTCGGGGTGCTGCAGCGCCACATCGACCTGCACGACATCGACGCCGTGCTCGTGAGCCACCTGCACCCCGACCACTGCATCGACCTGGCCGGGCTGCACGTGGCGATCAAGTGGGACCCGCGGGGCTGGGGCGGCGCACCGATCCCGCTGTGGGCGCCCACCGGCCTCCACGAGTACCTCAGCAGCACCCACGGTCTCCCCCCGGAGCCCGGGATGCACGGGGAGTTCGACTTCCACACCTGGGTCCCCGAGGAGCCCGTGCGGGTGGGGCCGTTCGCGATCACGCCCTTCCTGGTGGAGCACCCCACGCCCGAGCCGTACGCCCTGCGCATCGACTACGACGGGGTCATGGGCCCCAGCACCCTGACCTACTCGGGGGACACCGACGCGTGCGACGGCCTCGTGCGCGCCGCCCGGGGCGCCGACGTCTTCCTGTGCGAGGCCGCCTACCACGAGGGCCGCGACGACGCGCTGCGCGGCATCCACCTCACCGGCCGGCGCGCCGCGGAGGCGGCCCGGGACGCCGGGGTGCGCCAGCTGCTGCTGACGCACCTGCCGGTGTGGAACTCCCCGACGCGGGCCGTCGAGGAGGCGCAGGAGGTCTTCGAGGGGCCCATCGGGGTGGCCGAGCCCGCCTACACGTACCGGATCGTCCGCAGCGGCAGCGGCCGTCCCGCGGCCGCCGTCGGACCGTGAGACCTGCCGCCGGCGGCCGGGCCGGGAGCGCTGGACCGAGGGGTAAGGTGGAGCACATGGATGCCCCTGTCGACCAGACCCCACCGGCCCTCTCGACCCCGGGGGTGACCCGGTCGGACGGCCGTTCGCCCGACGAGCTGCGGCCCATCACCATCACCCGCGGCTGGTCCCAGCAGGCGGAGGGCTCCGCCCTCATCGAGTTCGGCAGCACCCGGGTGCTGTGCACCGCGTCCGTCACGGAGGGCGTCCCGCGCTGGCTCAAGGGGGAGGGCCGCGGCTGGGTGACCGCCGAGTACGCGATGCTCCCGCGGGCCACGTCCACCCGCTCCGCCCGCGAGTCCGTGAAGGGCAAGATCGGCGGGCGCACCCACGAGATCTCCCGGCTCATCGGCCGCTCCCTGCGTTCGGTCATCGACCTCTCCGCCCTGGGGGAGAACACCGTGGTCCTCGACTGCGACGTCCTCCAGGCCGACGGCGGCACCCGCACCGCGGCCATCACCGGCGCCTACGTGGCGCTCGCCGAGGCCATCGGCTGGGCGCGGGCCGAGGGGCTCGTCGCCCGCCGCGCCCAGCCGCTCACCGACACCGTGGCCGCCGTGTCCGTGGGCATCATCGACGGCGTGCCGATGCTGGACCTCCCCTACGTCGAGGACGTCCGGGCCGAGACGGACATGAACGTGGTGGTCACCGGGTCCGGCGACTTCGTGGAGGTGCAGGGCACGGCCGAGGGCGCCCCCTTCGACCGCGCCGAGCTCGACGCCCTGCTCGACCTCGCGCTGGCCGGCTGCGCCCAGCTCACCCAGATCCAGGTCGAGACCCTGCGCGAGGGCGACGATGGGTGAGCACGACGGCGCACGGGTGGTCCTGGCCACCCGCAACGCGGGCAAGCTCGCGGAGCTGCGGGACCTGCTCGCGGCGGCGCTGCCCGGCGCGGACGTCGAGCGCCTCGTGGTGGACGCCGGCACGGCCGGCACCCCGGACGTCGTCGAGGACGGCACGAGCTTCGAGGCCAACGCCCTGCTCAAGGCCCGCTCCGCGGCCGCCGCGACCGGGCTGGTCGCCGTGGCCGACGACTCCGGTCTGGCCGTGGACGTCCTGGGCGGCGCGCCCGGGATCTTCTCGGCGCGGTGGTCCGGGCGGCACGGCGACGACGCCGCGAACCTGCGGCTGCTGCTCGACCAGCTCTCCGACGTCCCCGACACCCACCGCGGCGCGCAGTTCGTGTGCGCCGCGGCCCTCGTGACCCCGGCGGGGGAGGAGCACGTCGAGACCGGTGAGCTGCGCGGGACGCTGCTGCGCGAACCGGCCGGGGACGGCGGCTTCGGCTACGACCCCGTGCTGCGCCCCGACGGGCTCGACCGGTCCTGCGCCGAGCTCACGCGCGAGGAGAAGAACGCCATCAGCCACCGTGGACGCGCGATGCGGGCCCTGCTCCCGCACCTGCTGGCCGCCCTCGACCGCGCCGCCGTCCCCGACTGACCCACGTCCGAACCGAGGAAGTTGCCCATGCCCTGGTCGCAGCTCCACCACCTGCCGTTCGCCGGCGCCGTCGAGGCCGTCCTGCGCGAGGCCGGCATGAGCGCCGACCCGAGCCAGTGGGAGGTGCACGCCGGCGGGTCCGCCCACGTGGTGGTGAACGTGGGGCACGTGATCTCCGTGCGGATCGCCAAGAACGCCACGGTCTGCGAGCACGTCCGGCGCCGCACGGAGGTGCTCCGGAGGCTGCCCCGCTTCTCGTTCGAGACCCCGCGGCCGCTCACCGGCGTGGTGGTCTCCCACGGCTACACCGGGGTGGGCCTGACCTGGTGCCCCGGTGACCCGCACCCGCCCGGGCACGGGGACCCGGCCGTGCTGCACCGGGTGCTGACCGAGCTGGCCGAGGTCGACACCACGGGCTTCGCGAGGTACCTCGACCGTCCCGGCCAGCACTGGGGCGGCCACCGGCGCCGGCACGTGCTCCTCGACGAGGTCATCCCGCGGCTGCTGCCCCGCAACCAGGAGGCCGCGCGGCGGGCCGTCGCCGAGCTCGCGGCGCTGCCCACCGTGGTGCCGACCCTGGTGCACGGGGACCTCATGGGGCACAACATGCTGTGGGCCGGGGACGAGCTCACGGGCATCATCGACTGGGACCACGCCTGCCTGTCCGACCCCGCGCACGACGCCGCGTCCCTCGGCCTCTGGTACGGCTGGGACACCCTGCGCTCCGCCGTCTCGGAGACCGTCTACGAGCGCGCCCGGCTGCACGCGCGCACGTTCCCGCTGCAGGCGGTCGCCTACGCGCTGCACCACGACCTCGACACCGCCCAGGTCAACCAGTCCATCGCGCGGGCCGACGACTGGATCGAGACCAACCTGCGCGGCGTCTGCGCCTGAGCGGGCGCAGTAGGCTGTCCGGGTGCCGTTCTCCGCTTCCCCCGACACGACCTCCGCCCGGTCCGCCGCGGACCCGTCGTCCCTCTCCTTCACCGCCATCGACTTCGAGACCGCGAACCGCTTCCTCGGCTCGCCGTGCGCCGTGGGCCTCGTGCGGGTCCGTGGCGGCAGGGTGGTGGCCGAGCGCTCCGCGTACATGCGGCCGCCGCGCACCCGCGCGGCCTTCGACCCCGGCAACACGCGCATCCACGGGATCACCGAGCAGACGGTCGCCGGCCGTCCGGGCTTCGCCGAGCTGTGGCCGCGGATCGAGGACTGGATCCTGGCGGAGGATCCGGACGAGCTCGTGGTCGCGCACAACGCGGCCTTCGACATGGGCGTGATCCGGGCCGCGTGCGCGGAGACGGAGACGCCGCACGCCCCGCTGGCGTACGCGTGCAGCCTGGCCCTGGCACGGCGCGGCTACGACCTGCCGTCCTACGCGCTGCCCCGGGCGGCCGAGGCGGCCGGGGTGCCGCTGCGCCGCCACCACGACGCCCTCGAGGACGCCCGGGCGTGCGCGGGGATCATGGTCGACCTGGTCCGCCGGGCCGGTGCGGGCAGCGTCCGGGAGCTGCTCGCCGGCGCGGGCCTGAGCGTCAAGCGGCTGGCGGCGCCCCCACTTCCCTGAGCCAGCGCTCCGCCGCCTCCGACACCGTGTCCCCGGCGTCCAGCCGGGCGCTGTCCTCCGGCGGCAGCGCGGCCGTCCCGAGCGCCGCGCCCGTGACGCCGCCGGCGATCGCCCCGGTGGCGGCCGGCTCGCCGTCGTGGTCGGTCCCCAGCTCCACCGCACGGCGGAACACGGCCCGCCGATCCCGGGCGTCCGGGGACTCGGCCTCCGCGCGCAGGGCCGCACAGAGCCCGCGCGCCAGGACCTCCGGGGCCGTCCGCCCCGCGCCGAGCAGCCGCGGGAGCGTCCCGGCGGCCAGGTCCCCCCGGCCGGCGGCGCGCACGGCGTCGTCGATCCGGGCGAGGGTCTCGGCCACCGGGCGCGTGAGGTTCCCGGCCGTCCCGCGGGCCGCGGCCACGGCCGCGGCGACCGGCCGCGGCAGGCCCTCCCGGCGGGCCCGCACGGCGGCGTGGACCACGAAGCCGTGGACGGCCGCGGCGGTCTGCGCCTCGGGGTGCCCGTGGGTCAGCGCGGCACCGTTGATGGCCAGGGGAGCGAGCGTGCGCCAGCCGACGTGGGGGAGGAGACCGAACGGGGACGAGCGCAGCACCGGTCCGGCGCCCTCGGCGTCCGGCAGCACCGGACGCTCGACCTCGCCCATCCGTCCGGACCGGAGCGCCTCCAGCACCGTCGCGTCGGGCTCCCGCACGGCGTGCAGGACCTCGTGCTCGTCGATCCGGCGGGGCAGGGGCTGTGGTGCCCCGGCCGGGTCGGGCTCGCCCTGGGTGCGGAGCCAGCGCAGGTAGGCCAGCCACAGGCACGCGGTCTCGTCGGCGGCGTGGCCCTGGTTGGCCCACTCGACCACCTCCTGCAGGGCGTCCAGGGTGTAGAGGGTCAGCTGGGTGCCGGCGGAGATCCGCAGCACCGCGGCGGCACCGCCGGTGTCCGCGGGAGCGGCGGGGGACTTCGCGCCGGTCGCCTCCGGACGGGGGCGCCGGCCGGCGCCCAGCGCGTCCCCGAGGGCTCCGCCCAGCAGGACGGCGCGCACGGAGTCGGCGTACTCGGGCCAGGCGGGGTCGAGGCCGGCGTCGGGGAGGAGCAGGGGCGCGGGCATGCGGCCAGTGTAGTCGGCGGCCGACACGTCCCGGGCGGGTTCAACCGCCCTTCAGGCGGCCGTGGTTCCATGGCACGGGCGCCCGGCGCCCCGCCGGCACGGCACCCCCACCGTGCCGCCCCGATCCCTGAGGAGAGCTCCATGAGCCACCACGTACCCGGCACCAGCACGCATCCCGGCGCCGACGGCACGGACCACGACGGCACGCCCGCCGCACCCGGCACGGAGGGCCTCGCGGCACCCGTGCCCGTCGCCGCGCGGAAGGAGTCCGTGCCCGCCGGCGCGCCTGCCGCCGTGTCCGCGCCGGCCCAGTGGGCCGCCGAGTTCGCCGGCACGGCGCTGCTGGTCTTCGCCGGTCTCGGCACCGGCATGTTCGCCACCGAGGTCATCGACTCCGCGCTCGGCTTCGGCCTCGGCCTCGTCGCCGCGATCGTCGCCTTCGGGCACGTCTCCGGAGGGCACTTCAACCCCGCGGTGACGCTCGCCGCCGTCGTGGCCGGGCGCACCCCCGCGAGGTCCGCGGTCGGCTACGTGGTGGCCCAGGTGCTCGGCGCGCTGGCCGCCGCGGGCGTGCTGTGGGTGGTGCTCGTCACGCTGCTCGACTCCTCGACCACCGCGCAGGTCCTGGGGGCGGTCTCCAACGGCTTCGGGGAGAACTCCACCTCCCAGGCCGGGTGGACCACCGTGCTGCTCGTCGAGTTCGTGGCGACCGCCCTGTTCGCTCTCGTGGTCCTGGGCTCCACCGCGCCGCGGGCCAACGCGGTGCTCGCCCCCGTGGCCATCGGGGCGGCCCTCGCGTTCCTGCTCACGATCGCCGCGCCGTTCGACGGCGGATCGCTGAACCCCGCCCGCTCGACGGGCGCCGCCGTGGTCTCCGGGTCCGCGCACCTGGCCCAGCTGTGGCTGTTCTGGGTCGCCCCGCTGCTGGGCGGACTCGTCGCCGGTCTCGTCCACCGCTCGGTGGACCTCTCCCGCCCGCGCCGCGGCGCCGGGGCGGCTCCCGCGACCGGGGCGGCTCCCGCGACCGAGGCCGCGCCGGCCGGGTCCGCCACGCCGGACCGGGAGCGGTGAGCCCGCGGCCCGGCCGCGTCCGGCAGGGCCGCGGGATCCCCCCGTGCGGTTGCGCTCCGTCTCCGGCCGGCACCTCGGCCGGTGCCTCCGAGCCGGGGCTCCCCCGAGGTGCGGCGAACCGTGCTGCACGGGGACCGGCCTCGTCCCCCCGGCCCGGCGACCGAGGCCCCGGAGCCCGTCCGGATCCGCGGGCGCCGTCCACCGGTGGGGTCGACGCTTTCCGTCATCGTCCGGGCGGCGGGGCTAGTCTGGTTCCTGCCCGGCCGCCGTCGGCAGGAAGCGGAGGAATCTCGTGAGCAGTGTGCGCGCCGCCGAACCCCTCGGGGGCTTCAGCACGGCCTCACGCTCACCCCTGGCCGACTCCCGGGAGCTCGCCGCCGTCAGCGGCGCCCTGTACCCCGTGCTGACCCTGCTGGTGCGCCTGCCCCAGACCATGGTCCCGCTCGGCGTGCTGACCACGGTGGCGCTGATCTCCGGGTCCCCGGCCCTCGGCGCGTACTGCGCCGCCGCCGTGACGCTCGGCTCGGCCCTGTGCGGACTCGCCATGGGCGCGGCCGCCTCGTGGCGCCGGCGCCAGCTGGGACTGGTGCTGCTCACCCTCGTCAATCCGCTCGCGGTGTGGTGGCTCGTGCGCCGGCTGCCGGACCTCGCCGCCGACAGCGAGGCCGCCCCGGCCCAGCTGCTGCTCCCGTGCCTGCTCGCCGGTCTCGTGCTGCCGCAGATGGGCGTCGCGTGCCGGCTGCGCTGGTGGTCCCTGCTGTCCCGGGACTCCCGGCAGGACCTCTTCGACACCGCGCTGCGCCACGAGAGCGTCATGGACTCCCTGGGCACCGTCCTGGCCGCCGCGGTGACCGGCCTCGTGGCCGTGACCCTCGGTCCGGTCGCCGTGCTGGTGCTCGCGGCCACGCTCACGCTCGTGGGCACCACCGTGTTCCTGCTGCACTGCTCCGCCCGCCTGCCACGGGGCCTGATCGGCTTCCTGCCGCCCGCAGGGGCCGCGCCGACCCGGGCGGTCCGCCGGCGCCGGCGCAGGGTGCGCCGGCTCCGGTTGCTCCCCGTGCTGGGCATGGGCGCGCTGGGTGCCCTGGTGGGATCGACCCTCGGCGCGGTCGTCGTCTTCGCGACCGCCGTGGACGCGGTGATCTCGGTCAGCTGGCTGTACGCGGTCTCCGGGCTCACCTCGGCCCTGGCGGCGGTGGCCGCGTCCGCCCGCACCGAGGAGCTCCGGCTGTGGAACCGCTGGGTGGCGGCGGCCGCCGCGGCGGTGCTCGCCGCGATGCTCCTGACGATCCCCGACGACTCCGTGGGGATGGTGGTCGTGCTGGCGCTGGCCGGGCTGACCACCGGCCCGTGCCTGGTGGCGGTGTACGAGATCGCGCGGCTCGTGGCGCCGAGCTCCCGGGTCACGGCCCTGACCACGGTCATGACCGCCATGATGAGCGTGGGGCTGACCGGGGGTCTCGCCCTGTCCGGGTGGTGGGGGGAGTCCTGGGGCTACCGGAGCGCCGCGCTCGTGCCCGTCATCTCCGCGGCCGCCCTGCTGGCCACCGCGCTGGCCTTCGTGCACCGCTGGCGGCGCACCGACCCCCGTGACCTCTGAGCCCCGCAGGGCGCCCGCCGGGCCAGGGGGCCCGGCGGGCGGAGGGGCTCAGTGGCCGCGGTCGATCCACTCCTGCAGGTGGGGTGCCTCCGTGCCGATCGTGGTGGTGTCCCCGTGGCCGGTGAGCACCTCCGTGGACTCCGGCAGGGTGAGCAGCCGCTCGCGGATGGAGTCGACGATCGTGGGGAAGTCCGAGTACGAGCGGCCGGTGGCGCCGGGACCGCCCTGGAAGAGGGTGTCCCCGGAGAACAGCACCCCGCCCTCGCCCAGGTCCGGTGCCCAGAAGCACACGGAACCGGGCGAGTGGCCCGGGGTGTGCAGCACGGTCAGGCGCACCCCGGCCACCGTGTAGACGTCGCCGTCGCGGATGATGCGGTCGAAGCGACGGGCCGGATGCACCTGCTCCCACAGCATGGTGTCGTCCGGGTGGAGGTACACCGGAGCCCGCAGCTCCTCGGCGACATCCACCACGGAGCGGATGTGGTCGTCGTGGCCGTGGGTGAGCAGGATGGCCGCCACCGCCCGGCCGCCCACGGCGTCCACGACCTTCCGGGGGTCGTGGGCCGGGTCGATGACCAGGCACTGCTCGTCGTCGCCCACGATCCACACGTTGTTCTCGACGTCCCAGGTGCCTCCGTCCAGGGAGAACGTCCCTGCGGTCACCAGGTGCTGGACCCGGACCCGGCCCGAGGCGTCCGTGCGCTGCTCCGCGGCCTGCCGCGCGGTCATCGGGCTGCTCCGGCCGGTGCGGCCACGCCGGCCTCCGACTGCGCGGCGGCGCCTGCCGCCGCGCCCGGAGCCGGGGCGATCTCCACCACGGAGCGCAGGACCGTGCCGGCCTTCATTTTCGCGAAGGCCTCCTCCACGTCGCCCAGGCCGATGCGCTCGGTGACGAAGCCGTCCAGGTCCAGACGGCCCAGCCGGTACTGGTCCACCAGCATCGGGAAGTCCCGGGACGGGAGGGTGTCGCCGTACCAGGCGGACCTGATGGACCCGCCGCGGCCGAACACCTCGTCCAGCGGGATCTCCCACGTGGTGCCCGGGGCGGGCACCCCGACCAGGACCATCCGGCCGGCCAGGTCGCGGGCCTCGAACGCCTGCTTGAAGGTGGGCGCGATGCCCACCGCGTCGATCACCAGGTCGGCGCCGAACCCGCCGGTGAGCTCGCGGATCGCTGCGACGGGGTCCTGCTGCCGCGAGTTCACGGTGTGGGTGGCCCCGAACTTCCGGGCGGTGGCCAGCTTCTCGTCGTCGAGGTCCACGGCGACGATCGTGGTCGCCCCGGCCAGGGCGGCCCCGGCGATCGCAGCCGCCCCGACCCCGCCGCAGCCGATGACGGCCACGGACTCCCCGCGCTTCACGGCACCGGTGTTGAGCACCGCGCCGATCCCGGCCATCACGCCGCAGCCGAGCAGCCCGACGGCCGCGTACTGGTGCGGTTCGAGGTCGGCCTCGATCTTGGTGCACTGACCGGCGGCCACCAGGGTCTTCTCCGCGAACGAGCCGATGCCCAGGGCCGGGGACAGCGGGGTGCCGTCCTCGAGCGTCATCTTCTGGGTGGCGTTGTGGGTGGCGAAGCAGTACCAGGGCTCGCCCTTGCGGCAGGCCCGGCACTCGCCGCACACCGCCCGCCAGTTCAGGATCACGTGGTCGCCCACGGCGATCTCGGTCACGCCCTCACCGATCGCCGACACCACGCCCGAGGACTCGTGGCCGAGCAGGAACGGGAAGTCGTCACCGACCCCGCCCTCGACGTAGTGGTGGTCGGTCTGGCACACCCCGCAGGTGAGCACGTCCACCAGTGCCTCCCCCGGACCCGGGTCCGGGACCAGGATGGTCTCCACGCTGACCGGCTGGTTCTTGCCCTTGGACACCACGCCCTTGACCTTGTGCATGCTGGAACTGCCTTTCGTCGTCGTCGTCGGCACCGGGAACGGTGCTCGATCGCAGAAGTCGTGCGAGGGGAGTCCCGAGACCGGGATTCCCGTGTTCGGGAAGGAGAGCCGCGGCCGGAGCGGCC
>NZ_JBISWK010000120.1:0-4425 GCF_044462205.1 Kocuria rhizosphaericola
CCGGCCGCGGCGGCAGAACCCTCAGCCGCGGATGCGCTCCATGCCGGGATCCACGAGCGGCTCGGCGCTGACCGTGGCCGGGACGCGCTTGCCGAGGTACTCGATCTCCACGCCGTCCCCCTCGGAGATCTCCGGCGGGAGCCAGGCGTAGGCGACCGGCCGGCCCACGGTGTAGCCGTAGACGGCGCTGGTGACGTAGCCGGCGGCGTCGCCGTCCACGTACACGGGCTCCTTGCCCAGGACCACGGAGCGGCCGTCGTCGATGGTCAGGCAGCGCAGCCGGCGCCGGACCTGGCCGTCCGAGGCCACGGCTTCCGAGCCCACGTAGTCGCCCTTGTCCTTCTTGACGGCGAAGTCCAGCCCGGCCTCGAGCGGAGTGTGCTCGGTGGTCATGTCGGTGCCCCACGAGCGGTAGCCCTTCTCCACGCGCAGGCTGTTGAAGGCCTCCCGGCCCGCGGGGACGATGCCGAACTCCTGGCCCGCCTCGTGCAGCAGGTCCCACAGGCGCAGGCCCTGATCCGCGGTGGTGTACAGCTCCCAGCCCAGCTCGCCCACGTAGGACAGGCGCATGGCAGTGACCCGCAGCCCGCCCACCCGGATCTGCTTGGTGCGGAAGTACTTCAGGCCCTCGTTGGAGAGGTCGTCGCGGGAGACCTTCGCCATGACGTCCCGGGCCCGCGGGCCCCACAGCCCGATGCAGCAGGTCTCGGCGGTGGTGTCCCGCACCAGCACCCAAGCGGTGGGGTCCTCGGCACTCTGCCGGGTGGCTTCGGCCGAGAGGTACCCCACGTCCACGGCGCTGTTGATGCCGGCCTGGAACAGCTCCTCGCTGAGCCGGGCGACGGTGATGTCGCTGCGGATCCCGCCCTTCTCGTCCAGCAGGAGGCAGTAGGTGACGGCCCCCGGCTTCCGCCGGACGTTGCCGGTGGTCAGCCGGTGCAGCAGGTCGGCGGCGCCCGGTCCCTCGACCGTCACGCGCTTGAGCGCGGTCATGTCGTACATCGCCACGGCGGTGCGGGTCTTCCAGGCCTCGACCGCCGCGATCGGCGAGTGGTACTTCGCCGCCCACGGGTCCCGCTCGGGCTCGCGCCACTCCTCGGGCAGCTGGTCCAGCAGCGCGGCGTTGGACTCGTACCAGTGGGGGCGCTCCCAGCCGTGGCTCTCCAGGAAGAACCCACCGAGCTCGATCTGCCGGGGGTAGAACGGGCTGAGCCGCAGGTTGCGCGGCGACTCCCGGGGCTGAAGGGGGTGGAGGACGTCGTAGATCTCGATGAAGTTCTGCTTGCCCGTCTCCTCGACGTACTCCGGCGAGAGCTGCACGTCGTCGAACCGGGTGGCCTCACAGCCGTGCAGGTCAGTCTCCGGGGTGCCCTCCACCAGCAGCTCGGCCACGGCCTTGGCCACGCCTGCGGAGTGGGTGACCCACACCGCCTCCGCGACCCAGAAGCCGGCGAGATCCGGGGACTCGCCGATGAGCGGGCCTCCGTCCGGGGTGAAGGAGAAGATCCCGTTGAAGCCCTCGGCCACCTCGCTGCCGCGCAGGCTGGGAAGGAAGCGCTGGCTCTCGGCCCACTGCGCGGTGAAGTCCTCGGGCGTGAAGTCCAGGCGGGAGGGCATCCGGTCGTGGGTGATGTCCCGGGGCGCGTAGTGGGGCAGATCGTCGAGGTCCACCGGCATCGGGCGGTGGGCGTAGGAGCCGATGCCGATCCGGTCCCCCCACTCCCGGTAGTACAGGTCCGCGTCCTGGTGCCGGAGGATCGGCAGGGTCGCGCCGTTCGGGGCGTCGTGCTTGCCCACGAGCTCCGGGACCGCGGAGGTGAAGACGTACTGGTGGGCCAGCGGCAGGATGGGGCAGGGCATGCCGGCCATCTCGCCGATCGCCGGTCCCCAGAACCCGGCGCAGGAGACGACGATGTCGGCCGACACGGTTCCCTCGGACGTGGTCACGCCGGTCACGCGGCCGTTGGCCCGCTCGATCCCGGTCACGGTCGTCTCCGCGCAGTAGGTCACGCCGGCGCGGGTGGTGCGGTCGATGAGCACCCGCACAGCCTGGGCCGCCAGGGCGAGACCGTCCGTGGGGACGTGGTAGCCGCCCAGCACCATCTCGGGGTTGACCAGGGGGTGCTGCGCCAGCACCTCCTCGGGGCTGAGCAGCCGGCCCTCGAGACCCCACGACGTCGCGTAGCCCACCTTGCGCTTGAGATCCTCCAGACGCTCCGGCGTGGTGGCCACCTCGAGGCCGCCGACCTGGTTGAAGCAGCCCAGGGACACGAGCTTTTCCACCGTGTACTGCGCCAAGTGCGTCATCGTGCGGGACGGGGTCGTCTGGTAGACGAGGCCGGGGGCGTGCGACGTCGAGCCTCCCGGAAGGGGCAGCGGGCCCTGCTCGAGGACGGTGACGTCCGTCCAGCCGCGCTGGACGAGCTCGTCGGCAAGGTTGGTGCCGACGATGCCGGCTCCGATGATGACGACGCGAGGGGTGGTGCTCATGGATGGTTCTCCTGACCTGCGGGTGTCTTGCGGGGTCGGCCGGGGATTCAGCTCGACTGGGAATCGTGGCCGTGGGCGGTGAGCCCGGGCGGCAGGTTCGGTGCCTCGGGCGACTCCTCGACCATGATGTCGCCGTCCACGACGGCCACCTTGTGGGTCCGGACGGGGAGCTTCGCCGGCGGCGCGTCCACCTTGCCGGTGCGGAGGTCGAACTTGGACGCGTGCAGCGGGCACTCGACCTCGCAGCCCTCCACCCAGCCGTCGGCGAGCGAGGCGTCCTGGTGGGTACAGGTGTCGTCGATGGCGAACAGCTCGCCCTCCTCCGTGTGGAACACGGCGATGGGCGGGACGGTGTCGAGGCGCAGGGCGTCACCGGGTGCGAGGTCCTTGAGGGGACAGGCCTTGTGCATCGGAGGGGATCCTTTCCGGAGTGGGACGGGCCTGCCGCGCCGAGCGTTTCCACTCCGGCCCAACCGGCTCACCATGAGCAACACGTGTTGCTATGTGCAACATCGTGGGGACGGCGACCGGGCGCTGTCAAGAGATGGACCCGCACGGATTCGTGATCGGGCTCACAGGACGACGTTTTGTTAATTTCTCGCGACGTATTGCCGAAACCTCTTGACGGACTCTGTGGCGCGGCTCACTCTGAATCTCACATTACGAATCGTGTTGCACAGCTTGCGAGCCAGATTCGGGGCCGGACGCTTCTCGTCATCGGCCCGGCTCGTCAGTCATCCGTTGTCAGTCTTTCGAAAGGGGTCCTCCATGGAGTCCCTCGTCATTGTCGGGGCGTCCCTGGCCGGTCTCTCGGCCGCCCGGGCCGCCCGGAACCTCGGCTTCGGTGGGCGCGTGGTGATCATCGGTGATGATCCGCACCGCCCCTACGACCGCCCGCCGCTGTCCAAGGACTTCCTGGCCGGGCGGATCGAGATCGAGGACCTGGCCCTGGAGACCGACACCGACGCCCTGGAGGCGGAGTGGATCCTCGGGACCCGGGCGGTGTCCTTCGACCCGGCCACCCGCACGGTCCACCTCCAGGACGGGCGCACGGTCCACGCCGAGGCCCTGGTCATCGCCACCGGCGCCTCGCCCCGGTCGCTGCCCCAGATCGCGGCGGCGGACAACGTGGTGACCCTGCGCACCATCGCCGACGCGCAGAAGCTGCGCACGCTGGTGCGCGCGGGGGGCCGGATGGTGGTCGTGGGCGCCGGGTTCATCGGCGCCGAGGTCGCCTCCACCGCCCACACCCTGGGCATGGAGGTCACCGTGCTGGAGAAGTCCCCCACCCCGCTGTGCGGGCCGCTGGGCGCGCAGCTGGGCGCTGTCGTGGCCGGACTGCACGAACGCGCCGGGGTCGAGCTGATCTGCGGGGCCGACATCGAGGAGTTCGAGCTCGCCGGGGACACGGTCTCCGCGGTGCGCCTGGCCGGCGGGCGCGTGCTGCCCGCCGACGTGGTGGTCGTGGGCATCGGGGCCGTGCCCAACACCGCCTGGCTGGAGAGCTCCGGGATCGAGCTCGGCAACGGCGTGGTCTGCGACGCGACCGGGGCCACCAGCATCCCCGGGGTCGTGGCCGTCGGCGACTGCGCCGCGTGGTGGGAGCCGGTCACCGGCCGCCACCAGCGCGTGGAGCACTGGACCGGCGCCGCCCAGCGCCCGGCCGTGGCCGTGGGCGCGCTGCTGGGCGCGGAGGCCGGGACCCTGCCGGCGGTGAAACCCCCGTACTTCTGGTCCGACCAGTACGGCACCCGCCTGCAGTTCGCCGGCGACGCCTCCCGCAGCGACCGGGTCGCCTACGAGCACGGCGGCCCGGGCGAGGACTCCCTGCTGGCCGTCTACTACGCCGGGGACCACCCGGTCGCGGTCCTGGCCTGGAACCAGACCAAACTCTTCTGCCGCTGGCGCAAGACCATCGAGAAACTCGCCACCACC
>NZ_JBISWK010000121.1:0-53998 GCF_044462205.1 Kocuria rhizosphaericola
GCGCGCGCGGCGGAGGCAGCGGTGTCGTCGGCGGTCCCGGCGGCCGCGTCCTCCGCCGCGCAGCGGAGCCGGTAGGCCTCGACCTCGGCCTCGCGCCGCGGTCCGTCCCAGCCGAGGGCCTCGGCGGCGAGATCCGCGACCTCCTCGACCGCGTCCAGACCGTGACGAGCCTGCTCCCAGGTGAGCCGGGTGCGAGTGTCGAAGAGGTCCTCGAGGTGCAGCGCCCCCTCGTGCGTGCAGGCGTGCACGATCTCCGCCCGCAAGTACGCCGGCGCCCCCTCGAGCGGCCGGTTCAGGTCGGGGCGCTCCTCGACCAGCTCGACGATCTCGGCGATCCCGGAGCCGTACCGGCCGAGCAGGTGCAGGACCCGCTCCTCGTCCCAGTCGTGCCGGGCCCCCAGGGTCCCGGTCTGCCGGCGCAGCGCGTGGTAGCCGTCGGCCCCCAGCAGCGCCGTGCGGTCGGTCACGGACGGCACCTCCTTCGCCCGCTCGGCCCCCAGCGCGAGGTCCACGGCGTCCTCGGCCATCACCCGGTAGGTGGTGAGCTTGCCGCCGGCGATCGAGATCAGGCCGGGGGCCACCTCCGTGACGGTGTGCTCCCGCGAGATCTTCGTGGACTGGTCGTCCCCGCCCTTCTTGGTGCCCGGCTGCAGCAGCGGCCGCAGGCCGGCGTAGGTGCCGACGACGTCCTCGCGGGTGAGCGGCCGGTCGAGCACCACGTTGGCGTGGTCGATGACGTAGTCGATGTCCTCCCCCGTGGCCACCGGGTTCTCGAGGTCGTGGTGGTACGGGGTGTCGGTGGTGCCGATGATCCAGTAGCGCTCCCACGGGATGATGAACAGCACGGACTTCTCGGTCTGCAGGATGAGCCCGACCTCGCCGCGGATCCGCTCGCGGGGCACGACGATGTGGATGCCCTTGGAGGCCAGCACCTTGAGCCCGCCCTCCGCGTGCACGAGGTCCTGGGTCTGCTCGGTCCACACGCCGGTGGCGGCGATGACGGTCCTGGCCCGCACCGTGTGCTCCGCCCCCGTCTCGAGGTCGCGCACGGTGGCACCCACCACCCGGCCGCTCTCGTCCGTCGGGAACGCCACGGCCCGCGTGCGGTTGGCGGCGAGGGCGCCGTAGCGCACGGCGGTGCGCACGATGGTGAGGACCAGGCGGGCGTCGTCGACCCGGCCGTCCCAGTACTTGACGGCGCCGACCATGGAGCCGGGCTTCACGTCGGGGAAGACGCGCTCGACGCCCTTGAAGCCGTAGTGGCGCTGGTAGGGCAGGGTCGCGACCTTCGCGCCGACGTGGGCCATGGCGTCGTAGAGGCCGATGCCGGCGGTGACGTAGGGCCGCTCCCAGATCCGATGGGTGAGGGGGTAGAGGAAGGGCACGGGCCGGACCAGGTGGGGGGCGAGGAAGTCCAGCAGCAGCTCCCGCTCGCGCAGCGCCTCGGAGACGAGCTTGAAGTCGAGCTGCTGGAGGTAGCGCAGGCCGCCGTGGACGAGCTTGGAGGACCACTGCGACGTGCCGCCGGCCCAGTCCTGGGCCTCGACGATGCCGGTGCGCAGGCCACGGGTCACGGCGTCCAGGGCGATGCCGGCCCCGGTGATGCCTCCGCCGACCACGAGGACGTCGAGCTCGGGGCCGCCGGAGAGCTCGGCGAGCGCCCGGTCCCGTTCGGTGCTGGAGAGTGCGGTGTGGGCCATGGTGGGTCTCCTCGGGGTGAGTGGCTGCGACGGTGGCGTGCTCTGCATCACACTCTGGCCGAGGCTGCACCTATGCTCAAAGCAAATGAACGGACGTGCAGGAAGAGGAGGTCACCGTGCACGGTGATGCCGAGCTCCACCACGCGGCGGAGCTGTACTACGTGCAGGGCATGACGATGGAGGCGGTGGCGGACCGGTTCGGGGTCTCCCGCCCCACGGTCTCGCGGATGCTGCAGGCCGCCCGGGAGCGGGGCATCGTACGGATCAGCCTGAGCGCTCCCCCGCACGCGGGACACGACCTGTCCCGCCGGCTGCGGGAGGCCTTCGGGGTCACGGTGCACGTGGCGGGCACGCCGCGCACGGCCACGGAGCCGCAGCGGCTGGAGTCCGTGGCCCGCGCCGCGGCCGGGCTGCTCGGCGACTGGTTCGGGGACGGGATGACCCTGGCGGTCGCCTGGGGGACCACGACCTCGGCGATCGCCGGCCATCTCCAGCCCAAGGCCGTGCGGGACGCCGTCGTGGTCCAGATGAACGGCGCGGTGAGCGTCCGCTCCACGGGCGCGGCGCAGTCCTCGGCGCTGCTGGGGCAGATGTCGACGGCCTTCGGGGCGGCCCTGCTGCCCTTCCCCACCCCGGCGTTCTTCGACCAGGAGGAGACCCGGCGGCTGATGTGGCAGGAGTCCTCGGTGCGCCGGGTGCTCGCGGTGCGCAACGCGGCGGACCTGGCCGTGTTCAGCGTGGGGGCCTTCCGCGGACCGATGATCTCCCAGGTGTACAGCAGCGGCTACCTGCCGGAGGACGCGCTCCGGGAGCTGTCCGCGCACCGGGTGGTCGGCGACGTGTGCACGGTCTTCCTGCGGGAGGACGGGACCTACGCGGACATCGACTACAACCGGCGGGCGAGCGGGCCGACGCCCATGGAGCTGCGGCGGATCCCGCGCCGGCTCTGCGTGGTCGCCGGGGACCACAAGGTGGCGGGCGTGGTGGGCGCCCTGCGGGCGGGCGTGGTCACGGACCTGCTCATCGACGAGCGCACCGCCGCGGCGGTGGTGCGCCACCTGTTCGGCCGCTGAGCCACGGCGGGTCCGCCACCGGCCTCGCCCGGCTCACCGGCCCCGGACGATGCCCCGCAGGATCTCGAGGCGGTGGGCGATCTCGCGCTCGCGGCCGTGCTCGGTGGGCCGGTAGTAGTCGGTGCCGACGAGCTCGTCGGGCGGGTACTGCTGGGCGGCCACGCCGTTGGGCTCGTCGTGGGAGTAGACGTAGCCGCGGCCGTGGCCGAGCTGGCCCGCGCCGGGGTAGTGGGCGTCGCGCAGGTGGAGCGGGACGGGCCCGGCCCGGCCGGCCCGGACGTCGGCGATCGCCTCGTTGATCGCGGAGTAGGCGGCGTTGGACTTCGGGGCGGTCGCCAGGTGCGCCACGGCCTGGGCGAGCGGGATCCGCCCCTCGGGCATGCCGATGAGCTGGACGGCGTCAGCGGCCGCGACCGCGGTCTGCAGGGCGGTCGGGTCGGCGGTGCCGATGTCCTCGGAGGCGGAGATGATGAGCCGGCGGGCGATGAACCGCGGGTCCTCCCCGGCCTCGATCATGCGGGCGAGGTAGTGCATCGCGGCGTCGACGTCCGAGCCGCGGATCGACTTGATGAACGCGCTGACCACGTCGTAGTGCTGGTCGCCGTTCTTGTCGTAGCGCACCGCCGCCCGGTCGAGGGCCTCCTCGGCGTACTCCCGGGTGATCACGGGGACGGACCGGCCGCTGTCCCCGTCCCCCTCCTCGCCCGGGTCGTGCCCGTCCCGGTCCAGGGCGGCGGGCGCCGGCTGCTCCGAGAACGCGACCCCGGCGGCGGCCTCCAGGGCGGTCAGGGCCTTCCGGGCGTCCCCGCCGCACAGGTCCAGCAGGTGCTCGCGGGCCTCCGCGGAGAGCTCCACCTCGCCGTTCAGGCCCCGGGGGTCGACGACGGCGCGGTCCAGCAGCGCCCCGATGTCGGCCCGCTCCAGCGGCTGCAGGGTCAGCAGCAGCGAGCGCGAGAGCAGGGGCGAGATCACGGAGAAGGACGGGTTCTCCGTGGTGGCCGCCACCAGCACCACCCACTGGTTCTCCACCCCCGGCAGGAGCGCGTCCTGCTGGGCCTTGGTGAAGCGGTGGATCTCGTCGAGGAACAGCACCGTGGTGCGCCCGTGCAGGTCCCGGTCGGTGAGCGCCTCGTCCATCACCTTCCGCACGTCCTTGACCCCGGCGGTGATCGCGGAGAGCTCCACGAACTTCCGGGACACCCCGCGGGCGATCACGTGGGCCAGGGTGGTCTTGCCGGTGCCCGGGGGCCCCCACAGGATGATCGAGGACGGCCCCGCCGGCCCGCGGTCCTCCCCCGCCAGCACCTGCAGCGGGGAGCCGGGCTTGAGCAGGTGCTGCTGGCCCACGATCTCGTCGAGGCGGCGCGGGCGCATCCGCACCGCGAGCGGCGCCCGGGAGCGCCGTCCTCGCCCGGCGGGACGGGCCGGAGCGGCGTCGTCGTGCTGGACGCCGTCGGGGGCGTCGAGGTCGTCGAAGAGAGAGCCGGTCACTCCCTCAGGCTAGCGGCTGTCCCGTCGTGACCTGTCGGACGGGGGGGGGAATCGGCGTACAATCAGCATGCTGATCACATGTGGTCCCCCGGTGGGCGGACGGCGCACGACGACGGCCGGCCGGGGACGGGCTCCGTTCGGGAGCCCCCGGCCGGGCGAGGAATGAGGTACCGGTGTTCGAACCCCCGAGTCTGATCTTCGCCGCCGCCGGGCTGGCCGTGTTCGCGGCCGCCCTGCTGCCCCGTCTGCTCCTGCGGGCACCCGTGTCGATGCCCATGGTGTTCCTGGGCGCGGGCGCGGTGATCTTCTCCCTGGCCGACCGGCTGCCGGACCCGGACCCGGTGGCCTACAGCGACGTCACCGTGCACCTCAGCGAGGTCTGCGTGATCATCTCGCTGATGGGCGCCGGACTGGCGCTGGACCGCCCGCCGGGGCGCAGGCGGTGGGCCACGACCTGGCGGCTGCTGGGGATCGCCATGCCCCTGAGCCTGCTCGGGGCGGCGCTGCTCGGGTGGTCGGTGCTGGGGCTGAGCGCGGCCGGCGCCGTGCTCGTGGCGGCCGCGCTCGCCCCCACGGACCCGGTCCTGGCCTCCGAGGTCCAGGTCGGGGAGCCCTCGGAGACCCAGGACGACCTCGAGGGCGAGGACGAGGTCCGGTTCGGGCTCACCTCCGAGGCGGGGCTCAACGACGGCCTGGCCTTCCCCTTCGTCTACCTCGCCATCGCCCTCAGTCTCGTGGGCACCGACCCCGGGGCGTGGTTGCCGCACTTCCTCGCCGTGGACGTGGCCTGGCGGATCGCCCTCGGCTGCCTCGTCGGCTTCCTGGTGGGCCGGCTGCTGGGACGGATCTTCCTGCGCTCCGCGCTCGAGAGCGTCCGCACGACCGTGCACTCCGAGGGGTTCGTGGCCCTGGCCGCGACCTTCCTCACCTACGGTCTGGCCGAGATGGTCGAGGGCTACGGCTTCATCGCCGTGTTCGTGTGCGCGGTGACCATCCGCGCGGTCGAGCGGGTCCACGGTGTCCACGGCGTGCTGCACAGCTACATCGAGCAGCTCGAGCGCCTGCTGACCGTCGTGGTGCTCGTGCTCCTGGGCGGTGCCGTGGCCCGCGGCCTGCTCAGCGGGCTCACCTGGCGCGAGGTCCTCGTCGCGGCGGCCTTCCTCCTGCTGGTCCGGCCCCTCGCCGGGTGGATCGGTCTGCTCGGGGGCCGGACGGGCCCGTGGGAGCGCGGCGTGATCGCCTTCTTCGGCGTGCGCGGCATCGGCTCCGTCTACTACCTCGGCTACGCCCTGTCCGAGGGCGAGTTCGCCGCGGAGGACCAGGCCCTGTGGCGCGTCGTGGGGCTGGTGGTCGTCTCCTCCATCGTGCTGCACGGGGTCACCGCGGGCCCCGTCATCACGCGGCTCGACCGGGCCCGGCGGCGCAGGGCCCGGGACGGGACGGGCACCGAGGAGGCCGCCTCCCGCACCCCGATCTGACGCTCCGGCCCGTCGGGGGCTCCGGGGTCCGGAAGGCGCCCGCCGGGATCAGCCCCGCCGGGGCCGTTCCAGCTCGGCGCTGTCCAGGACCAGGGTGAACGGGCCGTCGTTGACGAGCTCCACCTGCATCGCGGCCCCGAAGCGGCCGGTCTGCACGCGCGCGCCGAGGTCCCGCAGCGCCTGGACGTAGGCCTCGAACACCGGCTCCGAGACCGGCCCGGGCGCGGCCGCCGACCACGAGGGGCGCCGGCCCCGGCGGGCGTCGCCGTAGAGGGTGAACTGGCTGACGGCGAGCACGGGGGCGCCGAGGTCGGCGCAGGACCGCTCCCCCGCCAGCAGCCGCAGCGTCCAGGTCTTCTCGGCGAGCTTCGCGGCGGTCGCGGCATCGTCGTCGTGCGTCACGCCCACCAGTGCCACGAGGCCCGGCTCCTCGATCGCCCCCACGACGTCTCCCCCGACGGTCACGGCGGCCCGGGCCGCCCTCTGCAGAACGATGCGCATGCGCTCCAGTCCACCACATGCGCGGGCGGGCCGGGACCGCCGCTAGCCTCGTCCCATGGCAGCCGCGCGCACGACGTCCCGACCGAGCACCCTGGTCGCGGAGGTGTTCGCGCCCGCCCCGCTGGTGCTGTCCCTGGTGGTGCTCGCCGGCTGGTCGGGGGCCGGATGGTCCGGGGCCCTGTGGGGCCTCGGGACGGCCGTGGTCGTGGCGTCCCTGCCGATGCTCGTGCTGCGGGCCCTGGCCCGGCGCGGGCGCGTGGACGGGCACTTCGTGCGCTCCCGCGCGCAACGGCTGCCCGTCTACGCCGCCACGGGCCTGCTGACGGCCCTCGTGGTGGTCGCCGAGCTCGCGCTGGGCGCACCGGCGGTCGTGCCGGTGACCACCGCGTTCGTGCTGCTGGGCCTCCTGGTGCTGCTGGTCGTGACGCTGTGGTGGAAGGTCTCCGCCCACGTGGCCATGGCGGCGTGCTGGGCCGTGGCCCTCGGGACCCTCTCCACCCCGTGGGCCGGGCTCGCCGCGGCGCCGGTGCCGTTCGCGGTGGCCGTCTCGCGGGTGCGCACCGGGGACCACACCCCGGCGCAGACGGTCGTCGGCGCGCTGATCGGGGTGCTCATCGGCCTGGGCTACGCGGCCACCGCCGGCAGAGTGCTCTGAGCGGGGGGCCCGGGCACGCGGACCCGGCCGCCGGGCAGGGCCCGGGGCCGGCTCAGGCCAGGACCGAGAACCCCGGCGGCAGCGGCCGCCGGCCCGTGAGCGCCAGCAGGATCCCGGGCAGGTGCCCGCCGTCGGCGGCGATCTCGAGCACCGTCCGGCCGGCGTCGGCCAGGACGTTCTCCGGGGGCCTCCGGTCCAGCCCGCAGGCCTGGGCGACGTCCAGGCCGTGCACGGCCAGCTCGAACGTGCGGGTGGGGACGTAGGCGCGCAGCCGGGTGCCGCCCACCACGGTGCGGATCAGGGGGTCCTCGTCGAGCGGCACCTGCGCCAGGGCGTCCCGGGCCCGCTCCAGCGACGCCCGGACGGTGTCGGCCGGGTGCCGGCCCAGCTCGCGGCCGGCGGCGACGCCCCGGGCCGCGACCTCCGCCGGGTCCGTGGCCGCGGCGGCGAGCGCGTAGTACTGCGCCGTGCCGGTGCAGGTCTCGTCGTCGGCGGGGACCGTGAGATAGCTGCCGAGCGTGACGAGCGCGCGGTGGGTGTGCCCCACCAGCGCCCGGACGTCCCACACCCCCGGGCCCGGTCGCGTCCAGTGGTGCGGCCGGAGCTCCTCGACGAGGTCGGCGAACCAGGCCCCGGCGTCGAGGAGGGCGGCGCGGGCGGCGGCGGGATCACGGCTCATGGGCTCCCCTGAGGTGGTGCGGGCGGGGACGGGTCCGAGCGGTCGGGCGGGACACGGCCCCGGGCGTGACCGAAGCATACTGCGGGGCGCCGGCGGTGGGGCCGATGTTGCTCCCGGTTGCGCCCGCACACTCCCTGGCCGCGCGGCGGCGGAGCCCGCGGCCGGGGACACGTCGCGGGCCGGGGGACCCGCACCGGGCGGGGACGCCGTACGCTCTGGAAGGAGTCCGCACCGATCTGTTCCGCCCCTGTCCCGCGCAGCCCCTGTCCCGCTCCCGTCCCGGAAGGCCCAGCATGCCGCCCCGTCCCTCCTCACGGACCATGGCCGCCGCCTCGATCGGCGCCCTGACGATCGCCCTGACCGGCTGCGGCCAGGAGGCCCAGGACGTCCGGGAGCTGGACTCCGACTACGCCCGGATCTGCGTCGAGGACCCGGACGGCGAGGGCGGCGCCGAGCCCGTCCGGGTCGACGACGACGAATGCGACGACGACCGCGGGCCGCGGGTCGGCGGCTTCTTCCCGATGTGGGTGCTCATGAGCTCCACCCGGGCCGTGCCCGTCCCCGCCGTCGGCTCGCCCGTGCCGCGCTCGGCGGGCTGGACCACCGGCCGCCCGCCGGCCTCGGCCACCGTGGCCCGCGGCCTGCCCCGCGACGGGACCGCCGTGGGCAAGAGCGGCGTCTCGCGCGGCTTCGGCGGGTCGAAGAGCGGCTGGGGCTCCTGATGCGGCGCGTCGACGGCCTCGCCCCGCGCCCCGGCTGGGAACGGACCATCCGCGACGAGGGGCTCACCTACGCCCTCACGGAGCGGCCCGACGGCCGGCGCTTCTCGTACTGGAACGAGACCGCCGCCTACGTCTTCTCCCCGGACGAGGTGGACGAGCTGGAGTCCGTCACGGACGAGCTGCACCGGATGTGCGCCGAGGCCGCCCGGTACCTGGCCACCGGCGCACTGGGCACCCTGGGCCTGTCGGAGGCGGCGTTCGAGCTGGCCCAGCACTCCCTGCGGCTGCGGGAGCCCTCGATCTACGGCCGCTTCGACCTGGCCTGGGACGGGACCGGCCCGCCGAAGATGCTCGAGCTCAACGGCGACACCCCCACCGGGCTGGTGGAGGGGGCGATCTGCCAGTGGAGCCGCGCGGAGGCGCTGTTCCCGGGCCTGGGCGAGGACCACCCGGAGTTCGACCAGCTCAACGGCCTGTGGCCCATGCTCGTGGACCGGTGGCGGCAGCGGCTGCCGTTCTCGGCCACGAAGACCCTGCACGTGGCGTACACCCGCGAGGAGGAGTCCGGGGAGGACGCGGCCAACGCCGCCGTCCTGGCCAACACCGCGGTGGAGGCCGGCTACCGGGCCGTCCTGCTGCCCGTCGAGGACGTCCGCTACGACACCCGGTCCCGCGGCTGGGTGCACGCCACCGGGGACGTGGACGACCCCGTGGTGGTGGGCCCGATCGAGGAGATCTTCGCCCTGCACCCGTGGGAGCACATGCTCGACGACGGGCCCGGCGCGTTCGTGCTCGACGACCCCACCCTGATGCACCACTGGTACGAGCCGCCGTGGAAGATGTTCCAGTCCAACAAGCTCCTGCTCGTGGCCCTGTGGCGGTGCTTCCCCGGGCACGAGAACCTGCTGGCCGCCCACCCGGACGGACCGGGCGACCTGCAGGAGTGGGTGCGCAAGCCCGTGTTCGGCCGCGAGGGGGACGGCATCGAGATGCACGCCCGCGACGTGCGGATCCGCTCGGAGCACCCCCACAACTCCCCGCTGGACGTGTGGCAGGCCTACACGCCCGTCCGGAACTTCCCGGGCTCCGACGGCGCCCCCAACCACCCGGTGATCGGCTCCTGGGTGGTGGGCGAGGCGGGTGCGGCGGGCATCGGGATCCGCGAGTCCGACGGTCCGCTCACCGACTACTACTGCCGGTTCGTGCCCAACGTCATCGACAGGAAGGGTCTCCTGTGACCGCCCACCTGCTCCCCCGGTCGATCTCCACGACGACCTCGGCGGTCATCGGGTCCACCTCGATCGCCCCGCTGTACTCGGCCGTGGTCACCGTCGGACTGGTCCACGCCCTGGTCGGCTCCTGGACCCCCGTGGTGCTGGTCGGCGCCGTGCTCCCCATGGTGGTCGTCTCGCTGTGCTTCGCCCGCCTGGACGCGCTCTACGAGGACCAGGGCACCGTCTACCGGTGGGCGCGGGAGGCCTACGGGGCGTTCACCGGGTTCCTGGGCGGCTGGGGGCTGTGGCTCTCGGCGACCCTCGTGCTCGCCTCCCTGGCCTGGGTCACGGCCGACTCCGCCCTGTTCGCCCTGGGGATCGCCGCCGGGCCCTGGACCACCACCGCCGTGGCCGCCCTGCTCATGGCCGCCTTCGCGGCGGTGTCCTCGACGGGGATCCGCGTCTCGGCCGCCGTGCAGTGGGTCCTGGCCGTCCTGCAGCTGATCGGGGTGGGCGTGCTGGTGTGGGCCGTGCGCACGGCCCCGGCACTCCCGCCCGGCGAGAGCGCCGAGGACGGGGAGTGGACCGGCTTCTACGGCGCCGCGGAGCTCGCGACCGGCTCCGGCGTGTCGGCCGGGGACGTGGCGGCCGCCCTGCTGCTGGCCCTGTTCCTGTACTGGGGGTGGGACTCCACGTTCTCGCTCACCGAGGAGTCGACCACCCAGCGCGCGCCCCGGGTCTCGGCGTGGGTCGCGCTGGGCGTGGTGGCCGCCGCCTACGCCGCCATCGGCTGGGCCTACGCCCCGGGGACGTCGGTGGCCTCCCCGCTGCTGGCCGCGCTCGTGGCGGTCTCCGCGGGCGCGTCCATCGGCACCACGATGATCCCCACCTCCCGCGGCCTGATGTCCATGGCCCGCGGCGGGCACCTGCCGCGCCGCTTCCTGTCCCTGTCCTTCGCCACGTGGTGCACGGCCGCCGTCGCGGCCGTGTGGATGGCGTTCTCCGGCCCGCTGTTCGACGACTCGATCGGCATCATCTCGGTGCTCGTGGCCCTCTACTACGGCCTGGCCTGCGCGGCGGTCGTCAAGCTCGGCCGGACCACCGGGGCGCGGGCGCTCGGCGCGGTGGGCACCGCGCTCATGGCCGTCGCCCTCGTGCTGACCGGTGCGGAGTACGCGCTGACCGCCTCGTGGGTGTGGGTGGGCCTGCTGCTGGCCCTGCTCGTGGTGCCGCTGTGGTTCCTCCTGGGCCGGGGCCGCGAACCGCTGCCGGGCGCCCACGAGCGCACCCCGCACCTGGAGAGCCTGCTCGACTGACCCCGCCCGGCCGCACCCGCCCGGCGGCACCGGCTCGGCCGGGCCGGCACGCGCGAGGGCCGGGCCCCGTCGTCGTCGTCGTGCACGACCGGACCCGGCCCCCGCGGGAACCGCCGACGGCTCAGGCGTCGACCGGCTTCTTCTCCCGGCTCCCGGGCTGTGCCTTGGTGTCGGACGCGGCGTCCGGCTCGGCATCGGGCTTGGCGTCCACCCCGGCCTCCTTGCGCTGCTGCGGGGTGATCGGCGCGGGGGCGGCGGTCAGCGGGTCGTAGCCATTGCCGGTCTTCGGGAACGCGATGACCTCGCGGATGGAGTCCGTGCCGGCCAGCAGGGCGACCACGCGGTCCCAGCCGAAGGCGATGCCGCCGTGCGGGGGCGCGCCGTACTTGAAGCCCTCGAGCAGGAACCCGAACTTCTCGTCCGCCTCCTCCCGGCCGATGCCCATGACCTCGAAGACCCGCCGTTGCACGTCCTGCTGGTGGATGCGGATGGAGCCGCCGCCGATCTCGTTGCCGTTGCACACGATGTCGTAGGCGTAGGCCAGCGCGTGCTCGGGGTCCTGGTCGAAGGTGTCCAGGAACTCGGGCTTGGGGGAGGTGAACGCGTGGTGCACGGCGGTCCACTGGCCGGCGCCCACGGCGACGTCGCCGGACTCGACGGCCTCGGCCGCGGACTCGAACAGGGGCGCGTCCACGATCCACACGAACGCCCACGCGTCCTCGTCGATCAGCCCGGTGCGGTGGCCGATCTCCACGCGGGCCGCGCCCAGCAGCGCGCGGGCGGACTTCTTCTCGCCGGCGGCGAAGAAGATGCAGTCCCCGGGCTGCGCCCCGGTCGCGGCGGCGAGGCCCTCGCGCTCCGCCTCGGTGATGTTCTTGGCCACCGGCCCGGTCAGGGTGCCGTCCTCCCCGACGAGCACGTAGGCCAGGCCCTTGGCCCCGCGCTGCTTGGCCCACTCCTGCCAGGCGTCCAGGGTGCGGCGCGGCTGGGAGGCCCCGCCGGGCATGACCACGGCGCCCACGTAGGGGGCCTTGAACACGCGGAAGGTGGTGTCCTGGAAGTACTCGGTCAGCTCGGTGAGCTCGAGGCCGAAGCGCAGGTCCGGTTTGTCGGAGCCGTACTTGGCCATCGCCTCGGCGTAGGTCATCCGGCGGATCGGGGTGGGGATCTCCACCTCGATGAGCTTCCACAGGGCGGCCACGATGCGCTCGCCCAGGGCGATGACGTCGTCCTGCTCCACGAAGGAGGCCTCGATGTCGAGCTGGGTGAACTCGGGCTGGCGGTCGGCGCGGAAGTCCTCGTCCCGGTAGCAGCGGGCGATCTGGTAGTACTTCTCGATCCCGCCGACCTGCAGCAGCTGCTTGAACAGCTGCGGGGACTGCGGCAGGGCGTACCAGGAGCCCGGGGCCAGGCGGGCCGGGACCAGGAAGTCACGGGCGCCCTCGGGGGTGGAGCGGGTCAGCGTGGGCGTCTCGACCTCCGTGAAGCCGTCCTCGTGCAGCATCTCGCGGGCCACCCGGTTGGCGTCGGAGCGCAGGCGCATGATGCGGGCCGGCTCGGGCCGGCGCAGGTCGAGGTAGCGGTGCCGCAGCCGGGCGTCCTCGCCGACCTCCACGTGCTCGTCGATCTGGAAGGGCAGCGCGGCGGCGGTGTTGAGCACGGTCACGGTCCCGGCCATGACCTCGACCTCGCCGGTGGCCAGGGCCGGGTTCTCGTTGCCCTCGGGGCGGCGCTCCACCGTGCCGGTGACCTGCAGCACGAACTCGTTGCGCAGGTGGTGGAAGTCCGCCTCGTCGCGCACCACGATCTGGGCGACCCCGGAGGCGTCGCGCAGGTCCAGGAAGGCCACCCCTCCGTGGTCGCGGCGCCGGCCGACCCAGCCGGCCAGCGTGACGGTCTCTCCGATGTGCTCGGCGCGCAGGGCGCCGAGGTTGTGGGTGCGCAGCACTGAAAAACCCTTCGTTGTTCGGGAGGTGCGGACGGGGCCGCGCTCATCGCGCGCTGGCCCGGTGTTTCCCCGGTGCCCCTACTCTCGTTCCGGGGACGAGTTTACAGCCCGGCCCTCCGGCACCAGGACGACGACAGGACGACCATGAGCACCTCCCCCGGCCACCCCGCCCTCGCCCGCCGGCTGGGCACCCTCGACGCGGCCGTGATCGGCGTGGGCTCGATGGTCGGGGCCGGGGTGTTCGTGGCCTTCGCCCCGGCCGCGGCGTTCGCCGGGCCCTGGCTGCCGCCGGCCCTGCTGCTGGCCGCCGTGGTCGCGTGGTGCAACGCCACCTCCACGGCCCAGCTGGCCGCCGTCCACCCCGCCTCCGGCGGCACCTACGTCTACGCGAACCGGCAGCTGGGGCCGTGGCCGGGCTTCGTGGCCGGCTGGGGCTTCGTGACCGGCAAGACCGCGTCCGCCGCGGCGATGGCGCTGACCTTCGGCCTCTACGCCGCGGAGCTCACGGGGGCCGACGACGCCGGGGCGCGGCTGCTCGCCGTGGCCGCGGTCCTCGGTCTCACGGCCGTGAACCTGGGCGGGGTCAGCCGCACCGCCCGGCTGACGAAGCTGCTGGTCGCCCCGGTGCTCGTGGTCCTGCTGGCCCTGGTCGTCCTGCTGTTCGCGGGCACCGGTCCCGCCGCGGGCGGTTCCGGCGCCGGAGGAGCCTCGACGGAGAACGGCCAGGGGTGGGACGGCGCGGTGTGGGACGGCACCGCCTGGGGCGTGCTGCCGGCGGCGGGCACCCTCTTCTTCGCCTTCGCCGGCTACGCGCGCGTGGCCACGATGGGCGAGGAGGTCCGGGACCCGGCCCGCACCATCCCCCGGGCCGTGCTCGGGGCGCTGGCCTTCACGCTGCTGCTCTACGGGCTGCTGGGGCTCGGGCTGCTGCGCTTCCTGGGGGTCGACCGGCTGGCGGCGGCGACCGCCCCGCTGCTGGACGTGGTCCGGGGCACCGGCTGGGCGGCGGGGCCGGCGACCGCGGGCGCCGTCGTCGTCACCGCGGCCGCCGCCCTGGCCACGCTGGGGGCGCTGCTGGCGCTGGTCGCCGGGATCTCGCGCACGGCCCTGGCGATGGCCCGCGAGCGGGACCTCCCCGGGCCGCTGGGCGCGGTGTCGGAGCGGCACCGGGTGCCGTGGGCGGCGGAGCTGGCCGTGGCCGGGCTCGTGGTGGTGCTCGTGCTGATCGGCGACGTGCGCACGGTCATCGGGTTCTCGAGCTTCGGGGTGCTCGTCTACTACGCGCTGGCCAACCTCTCGGCGCTCACGCTGGAGCAGCGGCCGGGGTGGGCCCCGCGGGCGGTCAACGCGCTCGGCCTGGTCGGCTGCCTCGTCCTGGCGTTCACGCTGCCGTGGCAGTCCGTGGTCACCATGCTCGGGGTCTTCACCGTGGGCCTGGCCGGGCGCGCCCTGGTCCTGGCGCGGCGGCGCTGACCCCCGCGCCGAGTCCCCGGCCCCGTGCCGCCACAGGCGCCGAGCCCCCACTCCCGTGGCAGATCCCCACGAATCAGGCTGGGGAGACGAGGCTCGCATGGGGGCTCGGCGGAACGGGGGGCCGGGAGGTGGGGGCTCGGCGGAACGGGGGCCGGGGCGGGACGGGCGGGTCAGGCGCCGGCGGGCCGCACGACCGGGCGCAGGTCCTCGGCCGGCGGTGTCCAGGAGGCCGGGTCGGCGGGGACCTGCTCGCCGGAGCGGATGTCCTTGACCTCGTGGGTGAGCGAGCCGTCCTCGCCGCGCACCGTGAACCACACGAAGGGAATGCCGCGGCGCTCTGCGTACTTGATCTGCTTGCCGAACTTCGCCGCGCTCGCGGAGACCTCGCACGCGACGCCGCGCTCGCGCAGCTGCTGGGCCACGTCCTGGGCCGAGGACCAGGACTCCTCGTCCACCAGGGAGACCAGCACGGCGGTGGGGACCTTGCGGGAGGGCGCGGCCATCCCCTGGGACAGGATGCGGGACACGAGCCGGGTGACGCCCACGGACAGGCCCACGCCGGGGTAGGTCTTCTTGCCGGTGGAGGCGAGGGACTCGTAGCGGCCGCCGGAGCACACGGAGCCCAGCTGCTCGTGGCCCACCAGCACGGTCTCGTAGACGGTGCCGGTGTAGTAGTCGAGGCCGCGGGCGATCGAGAGGTCGGCGACCACCGTGCCGGGGGCCCGGCGCGAGGCCTCCCCCACGACCTCGGCGAGCTCGCGCAGCCCCTCCTCGAGCAGCTGGGTGTTCACCCCGAGCGCGCGGACCCGGTCCACGAAGGAGGTGTCCTCGGTGCGGATCGCGGCCAGCTGCAGTGCTGCCTGCGCCTGCTCCGGTGTGGCGTCGACCTCGTCGCACAGGGCCTGGGCGACCCGCTCGGGGCCGATCTTCTCGAGCTTGTCGATGTTGCGGAGCACCCCGGCGGTGTCCTTCAGCCCGATGCCCTGGTAGAACCCCTCGGCGAGCTTGCGGTTGTTGACGCGCAGCACGAACGGCGGGATGGGCAGCTTCGACAGGGCGTCGATCATCACGAGCGCGAGCTCCACGTCGTAGCGGAACGGCAGCGTGCCGTCGCCCACCACGTCGATGTCCGCCTGCGTGAACTCGCGGGCGCGGCCCTCCTGCGGGCGCTCTCCGCGCCACACCTTCTGGATCTGGTAGCGGCGGAACGGGAAGGCCAGGTGGCCGCCGTTCTCCACCACGTACCGGGCGAAGGGCACGGTGAGGTCGAAGTGCAGGGCCAGCTGGTCGTCACCGCGCTCGGCGGGGCCGGCGTCCTCGTCCTCCTGCAGGCGGGAGACGACGTAGACCTCCTTGTCGATCTCACCCTTGCGCAGCAGCTGCCCCACCGTCTCGACGGCGCGGGTCTCGATCGAGGAGAAGCCGTGCAGCTCGAAGCTCTCCCGCAGGACGTCGAGGACGTGCAGCTCGACCAGACGCTCCTCCGGAAGCCATTCGGGGAAACCGGACAGGGAGGTCTTGCGGGCCATGGGGACGTGCTCCTCGGGTGGATCGGCGGCGGGACGGGTGGACGGCCGGCCCGGACGGGCCCGACGGTTCCGCACTCATCCTAGAGATCCCCGAGCGCCCGGCCCAAAGCCCCGCGGTGCGCCCAGCCCGGGGACCGGCCGGCCGGTCCCCGGGCGCACCGCGGGCGCGCGGCGGCCGGAGGAGGTGTCCTCGGTAGTATGGGGCTGACGATTGTCCGGAGCCGGGCGACGACGCCGGGCACGCTCCCGGGGCCGCCGCACGGCGAGAGCGAAAGAGTTTCAGCGGTGACAGAACGTCTCGAATCCGACGACCAGCCCACGCCCCGCCCCGCCCCCACCCCGGGACCCGTGCCGAGGCCGGGGGCTCCCAAGCCGGGCGCCCCCGCGGCGCCGGCGCAGGCCTCCCCCGGCCCGGCCCCCGCGCCCGCGGCGGTCCAGCAGCCCGCGCCCCCGGCTGCGCCCTCAGCGGCGTCCCCGGCCCTCGCCTCCCCGGAGTCCGTGGCCCGGGCCCGCGCCTTCGGGCGGGTCACGGAGGACGGCCACGTCTACGTGGTCGTCGACGGCGAGGAGGTCCTGTGCGGACAGTTCCCGGACGCCACCGAGGACGAGGCGCTGGGCTACTTCGCCCGGAAGTTCGACGACGTCGAGGCGCAGGTGGCCCTGCTCGAGCAGCGGGTGGCCGCAGGCGCGCCCTCGGCGGACATGCTGAGCACGGTGGAGCACCTCGCCGAGCAGGTCGGCCAGCGCAAGATGCTCGGGGACGTCAAGGCCCTCGAGGCTCGCCTGGAGGCCCTGCGCCCGGCGATCCGCGAGCTGGAGGCCGCCGAGCGGGCCGCCCACGAGGCCCAGCGCGCCCAGAACGTGGCGGCGCGGGAGGCGATCGTCGCGGAGGCGGAGCAGATCGCCGCCCAGGACCCCCAGCGCACGCAGTGGAAGCAGTCCTCGGCCCGGATGGCCGAGCTCTTCGACCAGTGGAAGACCCACCAGAAGTCCGGCATCCGTCTGGGCCGGGCCGCGGAGGACGCCCTGTGGAAGCGGTTCCGCACCGCGCGCACCACGTTCGACCGGCACCGCCGCGCGTTCTTCTCGCAGCTGGACGCCGACAACGCCGAGGCCAAGAAGGCCAAGGAGGCCCTCATCGCCGAGGCGGAGGCCCTGTCCGGCTCCACCGACTGGGGCGCCACGGCCGCGGAGTACCGCCGGCTGATGGACCGCTGGAAGGAGTCCAAGCGCGCGTCCAAGAAGGACGACGACGCCCTGTGGGCACGGTTCCGCGCCGCCCAGGACACCTTCTTCGCGGCGCGCAAGGCCGACAACGACCGGATCGACGAGGAGTTCGAGGGCAACCTCGCCGTGAAGGAGCAGCTGCTCGCCGAGGCGAAGGCCCTGCTGCCGATCACGGACCTCAAGGCCGCCAAGCGGGCGCTCGGCGACATCATGGACCGGTGGGAGCAGGCGGGGAAGGTCCCGCGCGCCCACATGCGCCGGGTGGAGGCCGAGCTGCGCACCGTGGAGGACGCCGTGCGCCACGCCGAGGACGAGAAGTGGCAGCGCTCCAACCCGGAGACGAAGGCCCGGTCCAACTCGATGCTCACGCAGCTGGAGTCGAAGATCGAGGACCAAGAGGCGGCGCTGGCCCGGGCGCAGTCCACCGGGGACACCAAGCGCGCGGCCAAGCTGGAGGGCGAGCTCGCCACCAGCCGGCAGTGGCTCGAGACGCTGCGCCGTTCCGCGGCGGACCTGCGCTGACCCCGGGCGGACCAGGAGGCCCCGCGGCCGCGCTGTCCACAGCGCGCCGCGGGGCCTTCCCCGTGCCGGGACCGTGGTCGACAGTGGGCCCATGGACGCCCCGCCCTGGCACCCCGACACCCTGTTCCTTCCCGCGCGGCCGTTCTCGCGCGCCGAGCTCTCGGCCCTCGTCACGGACGGGGTGCTCGTGCCCGTGGTGCTGGAGGCGCACGTCCTGCGCGGGCGCCCGGTGACCCGGGCGGTGAAGGTCGCGGCGCTGGAGGCGCAGCTGCCCCCGCACCTGCTGCGGCGCGGGGTGCTCGGGCGGCTGTCCGCGGCGTGGTTCTACGACTGCGCCGGACGCCCCAGCATCCTGCCCGTGCTGCTGGACAAGCTGCGCCGCACCACGATGTCCCCGGTGCCCGAGGGCCTGGCGCTCCACCAGGTCACGCTGGGCGGCTACGACGTCCACGAGGCCGGGCCGGTGCAGGTCACCACCCCGCTGCGCACCGCGGTGGACCTGGCCCTGCACGTGCCGGGACGGGAGGCGGACGCGGCCCTGGAAAAGCTCATGCACGCCCCGCACCTGCACTGCCCGCCCGCGCTGGTGCAGGCCGCCCTCGAGAGCTTCGAGCGGATGCCCGGCCGGCAGGCGGCGCTGCTGCGGGTCCGCCGTGCCGCCCGGGCCGTCGGGCGCCCGCTTCGCTGAGGCGGACAGCGCCGTGCAGGTCCGGCCGGCGCGGCCGACGGTGAGCTCAGGGACCGGTCCGGTCACGGACCGCTGAGCCCGAGGACCGGGCCACCTCGGGGCCGGTCTGCTCCGAGACCGGGCCACCTCGGGGCCGGTCTGCCTCAGGGCCGGCCCGCCTCGAGGCCGGTCTGCTCAGCGGGAGGACGGCTCCGAGATGGGCCGGTTGCCCGAGGTGCGGTAGACGTCGTAGACCCCGTCGATCCGGCGGACCTGGTTGAGCACGTGGTCCAGGTAGCGCGGGTCGCCCATCTCGAAGGCGAAGCGGGAGATCGCCAGCCGCGACTTCGAGGTGTGCACCGAGGCGGAGAGGATGTTGACGTGGTTCTCCGAGAGCACCCGGGTGACGTCCGAGAGCAGGGACTTGCGGTCGAGGGCCTCCACCTGGATCTCGACCAGGAACACACTGGACTGGGTGGGCGCCCACTCGACCTCGACCACCCGCTCGCCGGACGGCAGGGCGAGCATGTTCGCGCAGTCCTTGCGGTGCACGGAGATCCCGGTGCCGCGGGTCACGAAGCCCATGATCTCGTCCGGCGGCACCGGGGTGCAGCACCGGGCGAGCTTGACGTAGACGTCCGAGGCGCCCTGGACCGTCACCCCGGAGTCGGACACGCGCGGGCGCACCGGCTGGGTGGCGATGGTGGTCTCCGCGAAGTCCTCCTCCGCGCCGTCCGCCCCGCCGAGATCGCCCACGATCTTCTCGACCACGTCCTGGGCGCTGACCACGTCGGAGCCGATCGCCTCGTAGAGGGAGCTGATGTCGGTGCGGTGGAAGTCCTGGGCCACCGCGAGCAGGGACTCCTGGGTGAGCGTGCGCTGCAGCGGCAGGTGGTGCTTGCGCAGGGCGCGGGTGAGCGCGTCCTTGCCCTTCTCGATGGCCTCCTCGCGGCGCTCCTTGGAGAACCACTGCCGGATCTTGTTGCGGGCCCGCGGGGACTGCACGAACTTCAGCCAGTCCTGCGAGGGCCCGGCGTGCTCGGACTTGGAGGTCAGCACCTCCACCCAGTCCCCGTGCTGGAGCTCCGAGGACAGAGGCACGAGCTTGCCGTTCACCCGGGCCCCGATGGTCTTGTGCCCCACCTCGGTGTGCACGGCGTAGGCGAAGTCCACGGGAGTGGAGCCGGTGGGCAGGGCCATGACCTCGCCCTTGGGGGTGAACACGTACACCTCGGACGTGTTGATCTGGTAGCGCAGGGAGTCGAGGAACTCCGAGGAGTCCTGGGTCTCCTCCTGCCAGGACACGAGCGAGCTCAGCCAGGCGAGGTCCCCCTCCATGGCCTTCGGGGTCGCGGAGTTCGCCTGGTTGGCCTGGTCCTTGTACTTCCAGTGCGCGGCCACGCCGTACTCGGCGCGGCGGTGCATCTCGTGGGTGCGGATCTGGATCTCCACGGGGCGCCCGTCCGGGCCGATCACCGTGGTGTGCAGGGACTGGTACATGTTGAACTTCGGCATGGCGATGTAGTCCTTGAACCGCCCCGGCAGCGGCCGCCACCGCGCGTGCAGGGCGCCCAGGGCCGCGTAGCACTCGCGCACCGTGTTCACCAGGACCCGGACCGCCTGCAGGTCCTGGATCTCGTCGAAGTCCTTCCCGCGCACGATCATCTTCTGGTAGATCGAGTAGTAGTGCTTGGGGCGGCCGGTGATGGTCGCCTCGATGCCGGCCTCGGAGAGGTCCAGGGCGATCCGCTCCCGGATCTTGGCGAGGGACCGCTCGCGCTGGGGCTGGCGCTCCCCCACCATCCGCACGATCTCCTCGTAGACCTTGGGGTAGAGCGCCGCGAAGGCGAGGTCCTCGAGCTCCCACTTGATGGTGTTCATGCCGAGCCGGTGGGCCAGCGGGGCGAAGATCTCGAGGGTCTCGCGGGCCTTCTTCGAGGACGAGCTCTGGGAGACGAAGCGCCAGGTGCGGGCGTTGTGCAACCGGTCGGCGAGCTTGATGACGAGCACGCGGATGTCCTTGGCCATCGCCACGATCATCTTGCGCACCGTCTCGGCCTGCGCGGCGTCCCCGTACTGGACCTTGTCCAGCTTCGTCACGCCGTCCACGAGGGCGGCGACCTCCTCGCCGAACTCGGCGCGCAGCTGGTCGAGGGTGTAGTCCGTGTCCTCGACGGTGTCGTGGAGCAGGGCGGCCACGAGGGTGGCGCCCGTCATGCCGAGCTCGGCGAGGATCGTGGTCACGGCCACGGGGTGGGTGATGTACGGATCGCCGCTCTTGCGCTTCTGGCCCTCGTGGCACTTCTCCGCGACCTTGAACGCGCGCTGCAGGACCTCGAGGTCCTCCTCGGGGTGGGTGGCGCGCACGGTGTGCAGCAGCGGCTCGAGGATCGGCGAGTGGTCCATGGGCCGGCCGGAGAGGTAGGACAGGCTCGACCGGGTCCGGTCGCTGCGGCCCGGGAACACGGCCCGGCCCAGCATCGGCCGGGACGCGGGCACCACGTAGTGCGTGCCGGCCATGTCCGACCGGCGCGGCGGGGTCGGTGCGGCGCCCTGGTCCGTGGGGACGGCCCCGTCGTCGGACGAGCTCATGACCGAGACTTCCTTCCCATCGATGCACGCGGGGCGGCGGCCGTGTGGCCGCCGCCCCGGTCGTCGGGTCCGGATCGGGCTCGACGTGTGCTGCTGTGCGGCGGGCCGCTCCTGCACGACCCGCCCTACGGTGGCTACAGTCTAGTGCGCCACGGCCTCCTCGGCGGCACGCTCCGCGGGCGCCCCCGCACGCGCCTCCTGCTCCTGGATGGCGGGCTCGCCGCGGCGCAGCAGCGCGTAGAGGGGGGCGGCCACGAACAGGGTGGCCGCGGTGCCCACGATGATGCCGACGAACAGGGACAGGGACAGGTCCTTGAGGGTGCCCGCGCCCAGGACGAGCCAGCCGATGAACAGGATCGAGCCGACCGGCAGGATGCCGACCACGGAGGTGTTGATCGAGCGCACCAGGGTCTGGTTGACGGCGAGGTTCACCTGGTCGGAGTACTTCCGCCCGGCCCGCTCCGGCGGGGCCGTGCCGTCGAGCAGGCCCTCGGTGTTCTCCCGGACCTTGTCGAAGACCACCACGGAGTCGTAGAGCGAGTAGCTGAGCACCGTCAGGAAGCCGATCACCGCGGACGGGGTGACCTCGAAGCCCACGAGCGAGTAGATCCCGGCGGTGATCGCCACGGAGGCGAGCATCCCGGCGACCGCCGAGACCGACATCTTCCAGGTGCGGAAGTACAGGGCCATCAGGGCGGTGGCCAGGACCACGAAGACCACGAGGCCCTGCAGGGCCTGGCTGGTGACGCCGGCGCCCCACGTGGGACCCACGAAGTTGGAGGTGACCTCCTGCTCGCTCACGCCGTATGCGTCGACCAGGGCGTCCTTGACGGCGAGGGTCTGGTCGTCGTCGAGCTGCTCGGTGCGCACCCGGACGGTCTCCGGGGCGATGTTGGTGACCTCGACCTCCGCGGCGTCCGAGGACTCGGCGACGGCACGCCGGCCGGTCTCGATGTCCGGGTCGGCCACGGAGGACACGGTGAACTCGGACCCGCCGGTGAAGTCGATGCCGAGGTTGAAGCCGCCCTTGGCGACGGGCACGAGCAGGGAGAGCAGCACGAGGACGCCCACGACCGCGAGCCACTGCTTGGCCCGGCCCACGAAGGGGTAGGAGGTCCGCCCGCTGTGCAGAGCGTTGCCGAAATCTGCGAACTTGGACATCAGGCGTTCTCCTCGGGGATGCGGACGGCGGACGACGACGCACCGACCGGCGCGCCGTCCGGTGCCGCCGCGGACGGGGGGTCCTGCGGCGCGGTCCGTCCCGCGCGCCGGCGCCGCTCGGCGATGGTCAGGCCGTCGTGCTCCGCCTGCGGTTCGCGCAGCCGTCCGGCGCCCCGGTACAGGGGCACCGCGTCGAGGGCCTCGGGGCTGAGCCCCGAGTGCTTCCCGCCGCCGCCGAAGTAGCGGGTGCGGGCGAGCATGACCATCACCGGGTGCGTGAAGAGGAAGACCACGAGCAGGTCGGCGATCGCGGTCAGCCCGAGGGTGAAGGCGAAGCCGCGCACGTTGCCCACGGCCACGAAGTACAGCACCGCCGCGGCGAGCAGGTTCACGGCCTTGGACGCGAGCACGGTCTGGCGGGCGCGCTGCCAGCCGTGGTCGACCGCCGCGGGGATGGAGCGGCCGCTGCGGATCTCGTCGCGGATGCGCTCGAAGTAGACGATGAACGAGTCGGCGGTCTGGCCGATCGCCACGATCAGGCCCGCCACGCCGGCCAGGGACAGGCGGTAGTTCGCGGACCAGCCCAGCAGGGTGATGGCCAGCCAGGTGAGCACGCCCGCGACCACGAGCGAGCTGATGGTCACCAGTCCCAGCAGCCGGTACTGGAAGAGCGAGTACACGCACACGAGAACCAGGCCGATGATCCCGGCGATGATGCCCATCCGCAGCTGGTCGGCGCCCAGGGTCGCGGAGATCTGCTGCTCGGACTGGATCTCGAAGCTCATCGGCAGCGCGCCGTACTTGAGCTGCTCGGCCAGGAACTTCGCCTGCTCCTCCGTGAACTGGCCCGTGATCTGGGCCTGGCCGTCGGAGATCACGGCGTTCATCGACGGGGCGGAGACCACCTGGCCGTCGAGCAGGATCGCGAACTGGCTGCGGGGGTCGCCGGACGTGGCGGTGCCGATCCCGTAGAGCCGCTCGGAGAGCTGGCGGAAGGTGTCCGTGGCCTCCGGGCCGAACTGGAGGTTCACGGCGAACTGGTTCAGGGACACGCCCTGGGAGTTCTGGGCGGTGCCGTAGGAGGCGTCCTCGATCCCGGTGCCCTGGATCTCGACGGGCCCCAGGAGGTACTTCGTGCCGGTCTCGGGCTCGCACGCGACGACCGGCTCGTCGGCGTCCTGGGCCTCCCGCTCCTCGGGGGACTGCGGCACCGTGCAGTCCGTCTCCTCGAACTCCCGGAACAGCTCCGGGGTGATCCAGTTGGGGTCGGAGGCGTCGGTGGGCTCGGCGGTGGGCTCGGGCAGCTCGTCGTCGGAAGCGCGCTGGTCCTCGGGCACCGGCTCCGCCGCGGCGGTGGTGAGCACGGGCCGGAAGTTCATCTGCGCCGAGGTCTGGATGAGCTCGCGCGTCTGGGCGGAGGGCACGCCGGGCATGGAGACCACGATGTTGTTGCCGGACTGGGTGGCGATCTCCGCCTCCGCCACGCCCGAGCCGTCGACGCGCTGGCGGATGATCTCCACGGCCTGGTCCAGCTGCTCGGGGGCGACCTCCTGCCCGGCGTCCTCGCCCTGCAGGGACGGGGACAGGATCATCTGCGTGCCGCCCTCGAGGTCGAGGGCCAGCTTGGGCCCCCAGCCGGTGCGGTCGGTGCCCGTCCCCCAGGCCAGCAGCCCGCCCAGCAGGGCGAGGAGCACGAGCAGCCCGAGCAGGGACCGCCGGGCGGTCGAGAGAGCGGCCCGCACCCCCGAACGTGCCGGCGCGGTGGAGCCGCCCCGCCCGGACGTGCCGTCCGGTGCGGCGTGTCCCGGGTCACCGGGAGTCTTGCGTGTGGTCAGTGCCATGGTCTTCCTTACGAACGACGGCCCGGTGGTGCCGGGCCTGTGCATGGGAACGGGCCGACCATTGGTCGGCCCGTTCCCGTGTGGGGGGTCAGTCGTTGCGCTGCCCGGGATCGCGCCGGGCGTCGTCGTCGAGGGGATCGACCTGGGTCGACCCCGCGCCGGGGGCGTCGGGCTCGATCACCGACGGCTCCGCCTCGGTCTCGGGAGCGGCCGGCACCGTCTCGTCCTCGACGACCGTGGTGACGGTCTGCAGGTGCACGGTCACGGCGGTGCCGGGGGCTATCTCGAGGACGACCTTGTTGGTGTCCCGGTCGATCGAGCGCACCGTGCCGTAGAGGCCGTAGTTCGTCATGACCTCCGTGCCGGGGCCCATGGCCGCCTGCTTCTCCTTGACCTGGGCCATGGCCTTCTTCTGCCGGCGCATGGGCAGCCAGAGCAGGAGCACCATGGCCACGAGCATCAGGGGCAGCAACCAGGCGGTGCCGCCTCCCGTGGACTGGGGGGCCTGGGCGGCGAGGGACTGGGTGACGAGGAGCGAGCTCACGGACTTCCGTTCGATCGGTGGTGGGTGTCCCCACCATGGTAGGCGATCCGGGCCTTCAGCGCCCTGGACACCACCCGGTGTGCGAGCACCGGTTCCCGAAAGCGCCCGGCCCTCGCTCCTCAGTCCTCGAACAGGGGCGGGTCGTCCTCGGCGGCGGCCGGAGCCGCCGCGGGACCGCCGAAGGCCGCCCGCAGCCCGGGGTCCTTGAACGCGGCGTGCTCGGGAGGGCGCAGGCCCAGGTGCTCCCAGGCCGCGGCCATCGCGATCCGGCCCCGGGGCGTCCGGCCGAGCAGGCCCTCGCGGACCAGGTAGGGCTCGGCCACGGTCTCGACCGTCTCGGTCTCCTCGCCCACGGCGATCGCGAGGGTGGACAGGCCCACCGGCCCGCCGCCGAACTTGGTCACGAGGGCCTGGAGCACCGAGCGGTCGAGGCGGTCCAGGCCTCGGGCATCCACCTCGTACATGTCCAGGGCGGCGCACGAGGTGCGGGAGTCGATCCGGTCGACGCCGTGCACGAGCGCCCAGTCCCGCACCCGGCGCAGCAGCCGGTTGGCGATGCGCGGGGTGCCCCGGGACCGGGAGGCCACCTCGGCGAATCCCTCGGCGGTCATCGCGAGGTCCATGAGCCCGGCGGAGCGTCGCAGCACGAGCTCGAGCTCCTCCACCGAGTAGAACTCGAGGTGACCGGTGAAGCCGAAGCGGTCGCGCAGCGGGCCGGGCAGCAGGCCTGCCCGGGTGGTGGCGCCCACGAGGGTGAAGGGCGGCAGGTCCAGCGGGATGGAGGTGGCGCCGGCGCCCTTGCCGACCACGATGTCCACCCGGAAGTCCTCCATGGCCATGTAGAGCATCTCCTCGGCGGGCCGGGACATGCGGTGGATCTCGTCGAGGAACAGCACCTCCCCCTCGGTCAGGGAGGAGAGGATCGCGGCGAGGTCGCCGGCGTGCTGGATGGCCGGGCCGGAGGAGATCCGCAGGGGCGCGCCCATCTCCTCGGCGATGATCATGGCCAGGGTCGTCTTGCCGAGCCCGGGCGGGCCCGAGAGCAGGACGTGGTCCGCGGAGCGGCCCCGCAGCCGGGACGCCTCGAGCACCAGGGAGAGCTGCTGGCGGACCCGCTTCTGCCCGACGAACTCGTCGAGGTTGGCCGGACGCAGTGCCGACTCGAGCTGCTTCTCGTCCGGCTCGTCCTCCGCCGAGACCAGACGGTCGCGGGAGTTCACGGCGGCGCCGTCCTCGCGGGCCATGCTCAGACTCCCCGCTCCGCGCCGGCCCGGGCGCCGGCCTTGGCCGCGCCGAGCCACGCGAGCACGGTGCGCAGGATCGTCGGGACGTCCCCGGAGGCGGCGAGCTCCTCCCGGCCGGCGAGGGCGTCGGCGATGCCCCGGGCGGCGTCCTTCTCCTGCCAGCCGAGACCCACGAGGGCCTCGAGCACCTGCGCCCGCCACGGCTCCATCGGGGCGGCGGCGGGCTGGGCGGGACGGTCCGGGACGATGAGCTTGTCGGCGAGCTCCAGCACGATCCGGCGGGCGCCCTTCGGTCCGATGCCGGGGACGGTGGTGAACGCCTTGGCGTCCCCCTGCGCAATGGCGCGGTGGACGTCGTCCGGACCCAGCACGGAGAGCACCGCCAGGGCGGTGCGGGGGCCCACGCCGCTGACGCCGAGCATGATCTCGAAGACCTCGCGCTCGGAGGGGCTGCGGAAGCCGAAGAGCAGCGGGGCCTCGTCCTTGCGCGCCACGTACGCCGTGTCGAGGCGGACCTCCCTGCCGATCCGCAGCCCGGCCAGGGTCTCCGGCGTCGCCTGGACCTGGACGCCGAAGCCGCCCACCGCCACGACGGCGGTGGTGAGGCCGACGTGCTCGACCTGTCCCGTAATGGACGCGATCACCGCGCGGCTCCTTCCCGTGCCCCGGCGGGGGCCGAGCACGGTTGCTCGAACAGATCTACGAATGACGACTCGCGGGCCACTCTAGCAGTGGACACCGACTCAGCCGCGCCGGCCCCGCTTGGCGCGGTGCTCCGCCTCGGCCCAGGCCCGCTGGGCGGGCGTCATGCCCGTGCGGGCGGCGGCCAGGGGGCGGGCGCCCTGGTGCGTCTCGGTCCGGGCCGTCGCGTCCACGCCCGTGCCGCCACCGCGCCAGCCGTGGCAGATGGCGATGGCCAGGGCGTCGGCGGCGTCGGCGGGACGGGGCGCCTCGTCGAGCCGGAGAATGCGGACCACCATGCGGGCCACGGACGCCTTGTCGGCCCGTCCCTCCCCCGTCACCGCGGCCTTGACCTCGGACGGGGTGTGCCAGGCGACCGGCACGCCGTGGCGGGCCGCCGAGGCGATCACCGCGCCGGAGGCGTGGGCCGTGCCGATGACCGTGTTCACGTTGGTCTGGGCGAACACGCGCTCCAGGGCGAGGGCGTCGGGGCGGTACCGCTCGATCCACCGCTCGGTGGCCTCCCAGATCCGCAGGACGCGCACGTCGAGAGGGTCGGCGGCGTCGGTGCCGGCCACGCCGACGTCCACGAAGGACGCGGTGCGGTTGCCGGCCATGTCGATCAGGCCGAACCCGCACCGCGTCAGCCCGGGGTCCACCCCGAGGATCCGCTGCGTGGCCGTGGTCAGTCCTCGGAGTCGAGCTCGGCCAGGACCTGGGCGGGGATGTCCGCGTTGGCGTAGACGTTCTGCACGTCGTCGAGCTCCTCGACGGCGTCGACCAGGCGCAGGAACTTCCGGGCGCCCTCGGCGTCCAGCTCCACGAGCATGCTCGGGCGGAACTGCGGGTCGTCGTTGTTGTACTCGAGCCCGGCCTCGTCGAGGGCCGTGCGGATCGCCGGCAGGTCGGTGGCCTCCGAGACGACCTCGAAGACGTCCTCCTGCTCCACGACCTCGTCGGCGCCCGCGTCCAGCACGGCCATCAGGACGTCGTCCTCGGTCAGCCCGTCGGTGCGGGTGACCTCCGCGACGCCCTTGCGCTCGAAGAGGAAGGCCACGGAGCCGGAGTCGGCCATCGTGCCGCCGTTGCGGGTCACGGCCACGCGCACCTCGGAGGCCGCGCGGTTCTTGTTGTCGGTGAGGCACTCGATGTACAGCGCCGTGCCCTGGGGGCCGCGGGCCTCGTAGAGGATCTCGGTGTAGTCGACGACCTCACCGGTCAGGCCCGCGCCGCGCTTGATCGCGCGGTCGATGTTCGCGACCGGCACCGAGTTCTTCTTCGCCTTGGACACGGCGAGGTCCAGCGCCGGGTTGCCCGCGGTGTCGGGCCCGCCCATGCGCGCGGCCACCTCGATGCCCTTGATGTACTTGGCGAAGGCCTTCGCGCGCTTGGCGTCGATCGCGGCCTTCTTGTGCTTCGTCGTGGCCCACTTGGAGTGTCCTGACATGCGTCCCTCCTCGGGAAGTCGTTGGCGGTCGGCCGGGACGCGTCGGTCGTCGTCCCGGCACGGCCCGCCCCGGCGGTGGCCGGGACGGGCCGGAGAAGTCCTGCCCCATTCTACCGGGTGTGTCCGCCCCCGGCCGGGGGTCTAGCGTGGCCGGGCCTGCGCGACCTCGCGGGCCCGCTCGGCCAGGGTGTCGTCCAGCGGAGCGGCGTCGAAGGCCCCGAGCCGGCGTTCCACGGCGGCGCGGATGAGGTGGTCGGCCACGGCGGGGTTCTTGGGCAGCATCGACCCGTGCAGGTAGGAGCCCACCACGTGGTGCACACGCGCGCCCTCGGTGCCGTCCTCGCCGTTGTTGCCCGCGCCCTTGAGGACCGTCCCGAGCGGCGCCTGGTCGGGGCCGAGGCGGGTGACCCCGGAGTGGTTCTCGTAGCCGACGACGGTCCCGAACTCCGGGGACTCCAGCACGATGTTGCCGATCAGGCGCGTCGGCCCGCCCACCGTGGTCAGGTCGAGGATCCCGATGCCGGGCAGGGTCTCGCCGGCGCCGGTGCGGAACTCGTGGCCGAAGAGCTGGTAGAGGCCGCAGATCGCGAGCATCGGCACGCCGTCGGCGGCCATGGCGCGCAGCTCGGGGGCGATCCGCTGCAGGTCCTCCTGGACCCGGAACTGCCCGGAGTCCTGGCCGCCGCCGCCCACCAGGAGGTCGGCGTCGGGCGGGAACGGGTCCCCGGGGTTGTGGTCGCTCAGCCGCACGGCGTAGCCGTACTTCTCGAGCCGGCGCTTGAGGGTGAGGGTGTTGCCCCAGTCCCCGTATATGTTCATGTCCCGGGGGTAGAGCTGGACGAGGTGGACGGTGCGGTCGGTCATGGGGGGCTCCGCTCAGATCTCGGCGACCTCGGCCACGCGGGAGAGCTCCCGGCGCAGCTCGAGCATGGACGTGTAGGTGCAGAAGACGCGCATGGGCCGCTCGCCCGCCCCGGCGAGAAAGCGTTGCAGGGCGTCGCCGAGGGCCGGGACCACCTCGCGCACCGCGACCTCGTCGTAGTCCAGGCGCAGGCCCATGTCCCACGCCCGGGTGCCGGCCACCACGTCCACCCCGCCCGAGCGCAGGGAGTGGAAGTCGACGTCCCAGAGCCAGGAGACGTCGCGGCCGTCGGCGTACTCGTCGTTGATGGCGATCATCGTGGCGTAGTCGCCCGGCCGCGCCGAGGCCAGCGAGAGGCGGAACCCGGCGGGGTTCTTGACGAGCAGCAGCTGCAGCGGGCGGCCGTCCACGGTGATGGTCTCCCCGCGCCCGAAGGCGGGGGTGACGCGGGAGAGCTCGTCCACCAGGGCGGCGCGGTCCGCGTCGGGACCGGCCACGGCGAGCGCCAGGGCGAGCGCGGCGGCCGCGTTGTACATGTTGTAGACGCCGTAGAGCTCCACGGTGGTCTCGACGGGCTCACCGCCCACCGTGAGCCGGACCCGGTTCGCCTCGAAGGACGTCAGCTCCACGTCGGCGCCCGGCCGGGGCGCGAGCTCCTGCTCGTGGTCCTCCTCGGCGTCGGGCCCGCCGGCCGAGCGCATGTCGTCGTCGGAGGGGAACATGGGGCGCAGCGGCGCGGACAGGCCGAACCAGCGGGTCTGCGCGCCGTCCGGGACGTACTCCGCCAGGGACACGATCCGCGGGTCCTCCCGGTTGAGCACCACGGTGCCGGTGGTGGCGGCCGCGATCTGGGCGAGCATCCGCCGGGTGGTGTCGATCTCGCCGAAGCGGTCGAGCTGGTCGCGCATGACGTTGAGGAGCAGCGCGTGGCGGGGCTTGACCTGCTTGACGAAGTGCACGGCGTGCGCCTCGTCGAGCTCGAGCACGGCGATGTCCGCGTGGAGGCGGCCGGTGAGGCTCATCTCCCCGAGCAGGGCGGCGGCCACGCCGCGCACGAAGTTGGAGCCCGTGCGGTTGGTGAAGACCTTGTACCCCTGCGAGCGCAGCAGCTGGACGGCCATCTTGGTGGTGGTCGTCTTCCCGTTGGTGCCGCTGATGAGCACCACGCCGTGCGGCAGCTTCGCGAGCTCCTCGGCCACGAACCCGGGGTGCAGCCGCTCCATCACGAGGCCGGGGAAGGCGGAGCCTCCGCCGCGCAGTGTGGTCAGGTACCGGATGCCTTGGCCGAGCAGGCGCACGTGGGGTCTGGACATGCGCTCCATCCTATGGTCTGCGCACGGGTGGGGGCGGGCACCCGGGTGTGCCCACCGAGCGGGGTCGTCGCCTTCCCCCCGGGGCACGGGGAACGGGCGACGACGACGGAGCCGCACCCGGCGCCTGCCCCGCTCGGCCACGCGGGTGGAGGCCGGTCCGGAGGTCCTGGCCCGGGATGCGGGACGGGCCGATGTCCGGGGCCTCGCCGGGGCGCCCCGGGTGCCCGGCGCGGGCCCGCTGGTGGTGCCGCTCCGTCACGGACCGGCGGCGGCCCGCCTCCGCCGCCTGAGCCCGGAGACGAGCACGACCGTGACGGTCCCGATGAACACCAGCTGCAGGGCCAGCCGGGGCAGCAACGGTGTGTCGGGGGCGTGCGGGTGGTCCACCCCCTGCGCCGCGACCACGTTGGCCGGGAACACCGCCAGCAGGAACGCGATGGCCGCGGCGGCCGCCACGGTACGGGTCCGCGGGACCAGCAGCCCCGCGGCCAGGAGCATCTCCGCCACGCCCGACACCGTCACCAGCGCCTCGGGCGCCGGGAGGGCACGCGGGACGACGGCGACCAGGCCCGATCGATACGGCTCGACGAAGTGGGTGATGGACGTGATGACGAACACGACGGCCATCCCCCAGGCCATGGCCGCGGCCCAGCCGGGATCCGGGCCGGCCCTGCGGCGGCTCGCCCGGACGGCCAGGACCCGGACGACGACGATCGTGACGATGAGCGGAACGAGCAGTGTCATGGCATTCTCCTGAGCTGGTCCCGGGGGCGTCGGACAGAGGGGACGGCCGGCTCCACGGGCTCGCCCCGCCGGTGGTGGCAGGCCCGCGCGCCGCAGGGTCCCGGGCGCGTCCGCTCGGTCACGTCCCGGCGTCCCCGGCCGGCGGGCCGGGGCTGCGCGGTTCCGTCCACGCGGCCGCCGCCCGGCGCTCGGCGTCCCGGCCCAGCGGTCGGGAGCCCTGTCCCCGCACCCGCCGCTCCAGCGCCACCAGGAGCGTGAGCAGGACCACCGCCCCCATCACCTGCCACTCCCCCGTCACGGCCCCGAGGCCGCCGGCGGCGTTCCAGGAGGCGTGCTGGATGCCGAGGGCCAGCACGCTGCCGCCCGTGTCGAGCAGGTGCATGCCCAGCAGGTACCGGTAGACGGGCGCCAGCAGCACCAGCAGGGCGATGTTCCTGGCGACGTCGCCGTTCCAGCCCTCGGCCAGGTACAGCGGCAGGTGGATCGCGGCGAAGGGCAGGCCGGTGAGCACCGCGGCCACCAGCAGGCCGTGGCGGGCGGTGAGCCGGGACTGGAGGAAACCGCCCCACGCCGTCTCCTCCCACAGGTTCAGCGCCAGTGCCCCGTAGATCAGCGTGCTGAACAGGTACCACCCCGCCTCGTGCGCCCAGCCGCCCGGAGGACTCCGCAGGGAGCCGGTGACCGCGGCCAGCGCCAGCGTGAGCATCGGCATGCCCAGCAGGATCACCGCCCAGCGCCCGGGACCGAAGCGCCAGGCGAAGGCCCGCCCCAGCAACCGGCGGATCCCGCCCGGCCCGTCGACCAGGCGGGTGACCAACAACGCGGACCCCAGCAGTCCCACGAAGGTGAGGAACAGCAGGAACGGCTCCACCGGCAGGCCCGTGAGCACCGGGACCGTCAGCCCTCCCCAGCCCAGGACCAGGGCCAGGGCCAGGAGGAGGAAGACCGTCAGGGGTCGGCGCCGGACCGGAGCGCCGGTCCGCGTGCGGCGGTCTGTGTCCCGGCGGTCCGGGGTGGGCGTGGTCATGGTGCTCCTCCCGGCCGGTGCAGGCCGTCCCCGCGGGGCACTGCCCGTCGGGGACCACCGGGACGCCCGGGCTCCGGTCCGCCCGGCGGGCTTCCGCACGGGAGTCCCGCTCTCCAGTGTGCTCCCGCGTCCCGGCCGTCGTCGTGGCCTCGGACCAATGTTTCGGCACCCCGTGCGTCGGCACCCCGCACGACGACGCCGCGCCCGCGGACGCCCCCGCCCCGGGCCCTGCGGACCACGGCGGGCCGGGCTCCCGCCGCACGGATGCCGGCCGCCGGGATCGGCACGCACCAGGTGCTGGCGAACGCCAGGACGAAGAACAGGGACACCTGCCACCGGGACTCGGGGGTCGCCCCCACCAACCCCACCTCGGGCCGACGGTCCGGACGAGTCTCCGCGCGCCGGCCCCACATCGGCCGGCAGACGCACTGGCCGCCACATCCTGTCGCCGGTCCTGCGTGGGCCACTGTCGGCTCCGCCGGTACTGTCGGACCATGACAGGGCACGAGCTGTTCCCCATCATCAACTGTGCGGATCTGCTGGGCACCAGGGCCTTCTACGAGCGGGTGTTCCATGCCGTGGGGCGAGACCATCGCCTATGTCCGTGATCCGGAAGGCATGATGCTGTTGGTCGTCCAGTCCGGTCGGATGCAGGAAGGCGTGACGTGGTGGACGCGAACCGGGGTCCTGAGGCCGGGGCTGCTCGCCGCAGCCGTGGACCGCCGAGGACGTCCCCGAGGAGCCAGCAGAGGAGTCAGTGCCTGTGGATACACGTGCCGGCCCGGTCCCTGCGGAGGGTGCCTGGCCTCCCCCGCCGGCGCGCGAGCCGTTCTCCCCGAGGGATGCGGCCGCGCGGCGGGCCTCCGCCGAGACCGCCGCGCACCGGCGGGAGGTCCAGGCCGCCCTGGGCCGGCGGACCGCCCCGCTGTGGCCGGTCCATGCGACGGTGCGCCCGACGACCGCGGGGGCGACCCGTCAGGACTGGAAGCAGGTGCGCCGCCTGGCGGGGCTGGAGCTCCAGCACCACGCCCTGGTGCTGCGCCGGATCAGCACCGCCTACGTCGTGGCCGTGGCCGAGCCCTGTTTCGAGGCCGGCTGGAGCGTCGCCGACGTCCTGAACGCCCTGGACTGGACCCCGCAGGGGGTCCGATACACCCACGACGCCGTGACCGGGATCGAGAACCCCGGGGCCTGGTTCGCCGCCCGCCTGCGCGCCTGGGCCCACCAGGACGGCACACCGATGCGCTCTGTCGACCAGCGCCGGGCGGCTGAGACGGAGCAGCGCCGGGCTGAGGCCATCGCGGCCGCCCAGCGCCACGCCGCCCGCCGGTCCCGGGAGCAGACCGCCGGGGTCGAGGACGGGGCGGCGGGTGTGGTGGCGCGGTCGCAGGATCCGGCCGACCGGGACCGGCGGCCGTTCCGCGTGCGCTGGGCCGCCCAGATCGCCGCCGGTCGCGCGGAGGCGAACGGACGGGCGGGACGTCAGTGAGCCGTGACGCGAGGATTCCTCGTGCCCGGAGGCGCCTGCCAGGGCCCCCGGACCGAGCATGGCCACGGGTGCGGTGCGTGCCGGGACGCACCGCCGGCACACCCGGGCTCCCGCTCGGCGCGGCCGCGTGACAGCATCGCCTCATGCGCTGGAGCGGTGAGATCGAGGCAGGCGGGTGGATCCGTGCACGACTGAGTGCGGCCTGGGGCACGGTCGGCAGTGCGGTGCCCGAGGGCTTCGCCGCCTACGCCAGGATCCTGCACCCGGCACCGGGGCATCGCCGGACCCCTGATCCGGGCACCGCCGGTTCGTCGGGCCCCGCGCGCACGACGGAAGGTCGCGGCCCGGTCGACGAGGAGGCCTCCTGGACCTGGGGCCGGGTGGCGGCGGAGACCGGGAGCACTGTGCACCCGCAGGTGCAGTGGCGGCAGGTGGCCGGCGACGCCGGCGAAACGGTGGTCCTGCGTGGGGGCTGGGTGCTGGGTCCGCCGGAGACCGGGCGACTGGAGCCGGACCTGCTGGCCCGTCTGATGGTCCTGGCGGCTCCCGCCACCACCACCCCGCAGGAGCTGATGCTCGGGGTGTGGGACGGATGGGGTGAGCTGTACCCGCACCGCAGCGCTCCCCTGGTCCGGGAGGGGGCCACCGCACGAGAACGACGCGCGGCGCGGGCTGAGCTGCGGGCCGCGGTGGTCGCGGCCGTCGACCCGGAGGTGGCCCGGGCACTGGCCCACGGACCGCTGCTGGAGCTGCCGGACCGCCGCTACGTGCTGCTGCAGACCACGGCCCACGAGCTGAGCGATCCGGCCTGGCCCCGGCGCGCCGGCATCGGATGGCACCACGAGCTCCCGGGTCCGATGCCCCAGCTGATCTGGCCCGCCGACCGGGCGTGGTGTGTGGCCTCCGAGATCGACTGGGACTCCACGGTCGTGGGCGGATCCCACGACCTCATCACCTCCGTCCTGGAGGACGGCGTCCTCGAGGCGGTGCGGATCGAGCCCTCCGACGACCTGTCCTGGGACGGGGACGACCTCGACCACCCCTCCTGACCGGCATTTCTCGATCCTGTGCGGCGGTCCTCCGGGCCCGGTGCTGCCGTCGTGCGCCGGTGGACCGACGGTCGGGGCGCCGTGCCGGGGCCGGTGGCACCGGCACGGCAGGGAGCCGGACACGGTGCAGCGGAGCATGTGACCTTCCTGGAGAGAGCCGGATCGAGCCGGCGCCTGGGTGTCGGCTTCTTCACGCTGTGCAGAGCGTTGGCAGAGGTCATTTCACGGTGGCCTCGGGTGCCCGCGGGGCCCTGTCCGCGGGGTTCCTGGCCTGTGCGCGGGCGCCTTCCGTGGTTTCCCGCCCCGACGCACATCTGGGTGGGACGGCATTCGGCCATGTCGTCCCCACCGGTGGGACGAACACCCCGCGGCGGGGTCCGCCGTGGAGCCGGCCCCGGCTCCGGGCGCCCCCGGCGGGCGAGAGCCGGTGCAGGATCCCCTCCACGTCGACCGTGCCGCCGGCCCCGGCCGCTTCGTGGAGGGTCTCGCCGGGTGCCGTCTGCTCTGCTATAGCTGGAACGTCCACGCCGTCAGAAGAAGCAGGTGCGCCATCGCAGGGAAGATCGCCGTGACCGGCGCCGGAGTCGTCGGATCAGCCCCGGCCCGGGGGCCGGTCGACACCGGCCCCCAGGGGGCCGCCGTGCTGCCTGCACGTCTGTCCCCGGGATGACCGCCGACGGGACGCAGGGGCGCCGGCGCCGCCCCTGGCGGTCGCTCCTGAGCCTTCTGCTTCTGCTCGGGGGGCTCGCGGGCGCCGTGCTGCTCCTCGGACCCGGTGTGCTCGGCGGCCCGCGCGGCGGGGACGGCTGGCTGCGATGGGGCTCGGAGTGCGTGGTCGAGACGTCGGAGGGAGAGGTCGGGCTCGACCGTGCCGAGGCGAAGCTGGCCACGACGGCGGTGGCGCTCTCCGCCCGCGGGGTGGAGGCCCCGGACACCTCCGGGATCGACGAGGCGGTGCTGCAGCGCCTGGCCGCCGGGCCGCCCGGGGACGCCGGTGCGAGCCTGTGGTGCCGGGGTTCGGCCGCCGGGGACCTGCAGGAGCAGCAGCTGACCGGCACCGGCCTGACACCGCGCGCCGAGCAGCTTCGCGAGGCGATGACGGAGGTCTTCGGCGACCAGAGCCTGGGCGGGTTCGCCCCCGGTGGCGTCGACCAGGGGCACGGAGCGGAGTCGACGCACTACGACGGCCGTGGCATCGACATCTTCTTCCGCCCGGTGACCGAGGAGAACCGTCGTGAGGGGTGGCTGCTGGCCCACTGGCTGGTCGCTCATGCCGAGGACCTGGACGTCCAGTACGTCATCTTCGACGACCGGGTCTGGAGCGTCCACAGCGCGCGAGGGCAGTGGCAGGACTACGACGCGCCCGACCCCGGCAACGAGATCCTGCGTCACCTCGACCACGTGCACGTGGACGTGCTGCGCGGAGGGCCCGGCTGAGGGGACGCCGGGCATAGGCTGGCGTGACCATGTCGATCATCGATGCCCGCAGCAGGCAGCCACCCGCAGCGCCACGAGGCCGAAGGGTCGGCACAGCCACCGCTGGCGCGTCCCATGAGCACGGACCCGTCCTCACGGGCCTCGGCCGGTGGTGAGCACCTCGGTCTGGCGGGCGCCGGGGATGCCGTTGCTGCTGACCATGACCGTCCTGGGCTTCTCGGGGTACGCCGCGCTGCTGGCGGTCGCGCCGCTGTGGGCGGTGCGCGGCGGCGCCGACGCCGTCGGCGCGGGCCTGGTGAACGGCGTGCTCATGCTCTTCACCGTGCTCACGCAGCTGTTCGTCCCCAGGGCGCTGCGCCGCTTCGGCTGGGCGCCGGTCCTGGTCGCGGGCATGCTCCTGCTGGGACTGCCCGCCCTGGCGCACGGCTTCAGTGATGCCCTCGGGCCGACCTTGGCACTGTCCGCGGTGCGCGGGCTCGGCTTCGGCGTGCTGACCGTGACCGGCAGCGCCCTGGTGGCCGAGCTGGTGGAGCCACAGCGCCGGGGGAAGGCGATCGGCGCTTACGGCCTGGCGATCGCCGGACCGCAGGTTCTGTTCCTGTCGGCGGGACCCTGGATCGCCGAGCAGCTCGGTTTCTGGGTCGTGTTCGCCGTGGCAGCCCTGCCGACGGTGGCCGCGGTGCCCGCGATCGGTCTGGCCCGGATGCTGGACCACGTCCCCGAGGAGGAGGACGCACGGGCGCCCTACCTGAGCCTCCTCCCTCCGATGGCGCTGCTGATCGGCGTCACCCTGGCCGGTGGTGCGCTGATCACCTTCATGGCCCAGATGAGCAGCGACGCCGTGCTGACCGCCCTGGCGTTGCTGCTGCTGAGTGTCGCTGCCGCGCTCGCGCGCTGGCGGATCGGCGCATGGTCCGACAGGCACGGACCGCGCAGGTTCATCCCGCCGCTGGTGCTCCTCACCACGGCCGGCATGATGGTCATCGCCTGGGCCGTCCGCGATCCCCGGGCAACGGAGGCCCCGGCGCTGATGGTCGGAGCAGCGATGGTGGGCATCAGCTACGGCGGGCTGCAGAACCTCACCCTGGTCGTCACCTTCCAGACGGTCAGCCGGCAGCACTACGGCCCCGCCAGCGCGGTGTGGAACATCGGCTTCGACGCCGGGACCGGCATCGGAGCGGTCGTGGTGGGGATGGTCGCCGCCGGGACCTCGTTCAGCACCGCCCTGCTCGTGGCCGGCGCGATCTCGCTGCTGACCCTGCCGCTCGCACTCGGACGGCACATCACCGGGGCGCGGGTGAACTGATGCCCCGGGCACTCCTGACCGTGCTCGCTGACTGAGCTCCTCTGTGGGCGGGCGTTCGACGCATCGCCCGAGCACCACGTCCTCGGGCTCGTCCTTGCCGGACTCATCAGGCCGGTGCTTTCCTGGATCGTGCCGGTCCCTGGAACCCGGCAGGTTGCCGGGTGTCGAGAATGCGGCGCCGGCTCCGTCCCCGGTGCACCGGGGGCCACGACAGGCCGCCCACGAAGAAGGAGAACCACCATGACGATCCAGCGGATGGACCACGTGGGCGTCGTCGTCGGCGATCTCGAGGCTGCTGTGGCGTTCTTCGTCGACCTCGGTCTCGAGCTGGAGGGCGAGGCGCCGGTCGAGGGACGGTGGGTGGATCGTGTCGTCGGGCTCGACGGCGTCCGGGTCGACATCGCGATGATGCGTACCCCGGACGGCCACGGCCGGCTCGAGCTGACGAGGTTCCACACGCCGACGGCGGTCAGCGCTGTGCCGGAGAACGCGCCGGGGAACACGCTGGGGCTGCGCAGCATCATGTTCACCGTCGACGACATCGACGCCACGGTCGCCGGCCTGCGAGCCCGCGGCGCGGAACTCGTCGGAGAGGTGGCGCAGTACCAGGACAGCTACCGGCTCTGCTACGTCCGCGGCCCCGAGGGGATCATCGTGGCGCTGGCCGAGCAGCTCGGCTGACGGCTCGTCGCGGCCGGCCGGCGACCACCCCTGCCGCATCGCTGTCCTCGGGACCAGGACGTCCGGCCGCCGGGTGCTCTGCGAGCGCTGCGCGCCTGCGCGAAGGACCGACGGGGCGGCTCGCGCGGCCGGTCCGTCGTCCTCGCCGGACGGTCCCGCCGCCGGAGTCGCTACCGCGGCTCCGGCGGGTCCTCCAGCGAGGACTCCGCCCCAGGGGCGTCCTCGGACGAAGTGTCCCGGTGGCGTGCGCGCGGACCTTCATCGGCGAGGTGCGCCCGATGGAGGGCGGCCTGCTCGTCGTGGTGCCGTGCCGCCTCCAGGGCGGCATCGCTGCGCCCGCGGGCGATCATCTTCCACCCCAGCACCCCGAAGGCCACGCCGGCGATCGTGATGACCCCGCCCAGCCAGAACGGATCCACCGTGTGGAACTTGAAGGAGTTGAACACCGTCACGGCGCCGAAGGTCAGTACCAGGGTGCCGATGGTCTGTTTCGTCGTGCCCTTCATGCTCACCGCCTTCCTCCGCTGCGCATCAGCGCCCAGTTCATCACGGACAGTGTGCACTCGGGAACGCCCCGGTTGTGGGGTCAGCACGACGAAGGCCCGACCCCTCTCCGAGCAGAGGCCGGGGCATGAGACGTTCGGTCTCCTGTCCTGGAGGCAGCGCCGCCATCGTGGGAGTCGGCGTGGAGGAGGTGCGCACTCAGCGGGTGGCCGGCTGCTCGGGCGGGGCAGGGTCATGAAGCTGGCCGAGGCCGGCGGGCCTCCGACACCGCGGTCGGGGCCGATCTTCGCGGCGCGGACCGCCTCGGTGTTCGCCCCGGCGGGGTTCGGGAGACCCCGCCCTGCCAACGGGTCGATGGCGACCCACGGGCCATGGCGCAGCGGCCGCCGGATCAGATCCGGTCGATGAAGTCCCCGATGTTCTCCCACGTCCAGGTCTCACAGCGCGCCGGTCCCATCTCGGCGGGCTTGCTCCGGTGCTCGTTCTCCACCCACAGGCCCAGCAGGGGCTTGCCCACAGCCACCGCGCACTCGATCTGCCACAGCGCCTCGGCCGAGGTCGGTGTGGAGCCGCCGACCAGTGCGATCACACCGTCGCAGTCGCGGATCCGCTCCCGCACTTCCTTCTTCCATTCGCCCGGGCACGTCCCGTTCCCGGGCGAGTCCAGGAACCAGGCCTGGTCCCCAGCTCGGGCCCATTGTGCGATGAACAGGTCCCGGAACAACTCGTCCTGCTCCGCGAAGGCCAAAAATACTGTTTTCGGCGCCATTGCCGTCCACTCCCCATCAAGATCCAGTGCTGGTGCGAGGCCCATGATCCATGGTCCGCTCCGTCCGAACCACTGCCGAGCAACATGCCTTAACGAACGACCCCGACCAGGATGACGTCCGCACGGCCGGCCGCCGCCAGGATCCCGACAACGACCCCGTTCACCGGACATCGGCCGACGGCATCACCACGATCCCCAGCCGCACGCCCGAGCCCTGCCCGGTGGAGTTCCGCCGGGCAGGACTCGGGCACAGGTTCGTCCTCACTGTGCGGGGATGTCCTCACGAGTCGGGCGAACCCGGGGCAGTCCCGGGTTCCTCCTCGCCACCAGGGGACGGGCACCTGATTACAGGGACCGGTGTCGTGGGATATGAATGGAAGCACCAGAGATGGACCCCCCAGGAGGACAACGGTGACGAAGCACGACGACTCCCATCCCATCACCTCTGTGATCAACACGGGCGAGTTGATGCGGCAGCTTGCGCAGAGGGAGGCCGACCATCGACGTCGGGTCCAGGACTGGACCGCCGACCGGGTGAAGGAGCTGACGGGCGGGACGGAGCTGCTCGACATCGCCTTGCACCACAGTGACTTCGACGTGGCGGTTGCCGCGCTCAGCAATGACCACATGAACGCCGACGACCGTCGCTATGCTGCCGACAACGCCACCGACACGCGTGTGCGTGATGCCGCGGAGGCGGAAGCGACCCGCCGGGGCGAACATCGGGACGGACGAGGATGACTGCCCGCCGCTGGAAGCGTGACAGGACCCCTACCGCGCTGTCCGGGGTGCGACCGACCAGCGGGGCCGAGGGGGCAACGGGCTGAGTTCCGCTCGACGGCGCCGAGAGGCACTGGCCTCCGGCTGTGCCAGATGCAGGACGGTACGAGGTGTCTGTGCGGCTGAAGCCGCCGGAGGCTGGACATCCCACTCCACCAGGTCCTACCGTCTCGACAAGTGGCTGCACACCACCAGCGGAGGCGTTCCATGCTGAAGGAAGTCGCCGAGGGCGTTCTCGTGCACGAGAGCGAGTTCATCCGGAGCAACTCCGTGGTCGTGCAGGGCCGGGGCGGTGTGCTCCTCGTCGACCCCGGTATCACGAGCGACGAAATGGCCGCCCTCGCGAACGACCTTCGCGAGTCGGGCCGCCCCGTCGTGGCGGGCTTCTCGACGCATTCCGACTGGGACCACGTGCTCTGGCACGCGATGTTCGGCGACGTGCCCCGTTACGGTACGGCCCGCTGCGCGGCCTCCATCCACGATCTGCTGACGCACGCGGACTGGAGGGCCCGCATAGCCGTGGGGCTGCCGCCGGAGTTCGCCGAGGAGATCCCGATGGATCTGCTCGGTCTCATCACCGGTCTGCCCGCCGAAGCCGCACGGATTCCTTGGGACGGCCCCGAAGTCCGGATCCTCGAGCACCAGGCCCACGCACCGGGCCATGCGGCGCTGCTGATCGAGGAGCGCGGCGTACTCGTCGCCGGCGACATGCTGTCCGACATCCTGATGCCGTTCCTCGATCTGGAGGCAGCGCATCCGATCGAGGACTACCTCGAAGCGTTGCTGCTGCTCGAGAGCGTGGCCGACGACGTTGCTGCCGTCATTTCCGGTCACGGCTCGGTCGGCGGAGCTGAGCAGGTACGCACACGGATCGAACAGGATCGCGCGTACGTGCAGGCCCTGCGGGACGGCGGTGTTCCCGACGACCCGCGGGTCGGCCCATCGGCCCCGTTGGACTGGCTGCCGGACGTGCACCGATGGCAACTGCAGCGGCTCGCCCGAAGACGGTCGCACGACGAGACACCCGGACAGTGAACCTCTGCTGCGGCATCGCCCGCGGGCAGCTCCGGGGGTGTCCGATGATCACGGGGTCTGTCGGAGCGGTTGCTGAATCAGTGTTCGACCGGCGTAGACGGCCGCATGCGCTGAGCGGCTTCGCGCAGCGCCGTCAGGGTCGTGTGGATCAGCCGCGACCGGGTGGGGTGGGTGCGTGTGTGGGCGACGATGCGCCGGTGGACGGTCGGATCGACCAGCGGCCTCGTCGTGAGGTTCTCGGGCAGCCCGGTGAGCGCGATCCGGGGCAGCACCGTGATGCCCAGGCCGGCCGCGGCCAGGCTGGTGGCTGCGTGGTGGTCGTCGAGGCGGGCGACGTGGTGCGGCGTGAAGCCGGCGGCGTGACAGGCGCGGGTGATGATGCGGCCGGTGGGACCGTCGTGGATGTCGTGGTCGATCCAGGGCTCATCACGCAACTGGGCCATGGTCACCGTGGGTTGAGCGGCCAGAGGGTGGCCGACCGGCAGCACCACGCAGAAGTCCTCCTCGTGCAGGGCGTGGCGCTGGTATCCCTCCAGGTGGATCAGGGGCCCGTCGAGGGATTCGTTGCGCACGTCGACGTCCGGGACCCGGCGGCCTCCGGTGGGGTGCAGTTCGTTGATGCTGATCTCCACCACCACGTCCGGAGACTGGGCGCGCAGGGCGATCACCACCTCGGGCATCCAGGCCTGGGCCAGCGACGCGAAGCAGGCGATGGCGATCTGCTCGGCCCGGCCCTGCCGAAGGTCCTCCACGGTGCGCTCGAGGCGCTCCAGGCTCGTGAGGACCTCCGTACTGGCCTCGCACAGGTGCCGGGCGGCGGGAGTGGGCTCGATGCCCCGGCCGTTCTTCTCGAACAGCACCAGCCCCGTCTGCCGGGCCAGGGCGCGCAGATGCTGGCTCACGGTGGCTGGGGCCAGGTGGAGGTTCCTGGCGGCGGCGTGGACCGAGCCGGCGGCGATGACGGCGCGCAGGATGGTCAACCGGTGCGGATCGAGCATGCTTCGATTGTACGCTTTCACCTGTCAATCAATCGGAAATCTTTGCTGGTGCTGAAGGATGATGCGGTGCCACGGTAGAGGCCACGGATCACCGACCGACAAGGAGTTGCCGTGGACGCCTCGAGCTACCTGGCCCTGCTGGGAGTGGCTGTGGTCCTGGCCCTCACCCCGGGACCCGACACCGTCCTGACCCTGGGCTTCGCCTTGCGCCGGCGGCGGGCAGGGATGCTGGCCGCTGCCGGCTCCGCACTCGGAATCTTCGCCTGGGCCGGGCTGGTCGCGGTGGGCGTGGCCGCCTTCCTGAACAACTCCCCGGCCGCCTTCCAGGCTCTGCGCATTCTCGGGGGCGCCTATCTGTTCTACCTGGGCTACCGAGCGATCACCGCCCACGCTCCCGCCCCGGCCACCGCGGTCCCGGTGACCGCTGGTGTCTCACGGACCCCGGGGTCGACCGTCACCGTCGCTCCGGTTCGCTCGGCGCCGTCCCAGCGGAAGGCCGGATCGGCCTTCACCGCGGGGCTGGTGTGCTGCCTGACCAACCCGAAGACCGGGCTGTTCTTCCTGGCCCTGCTGCCCCAGTTCACCCCGCCCGGGGCCGGCGCGCTGTTCGTCGTGGTGGTCATGGGCGGGACGGTGGCGGCGACCATCGGGATCTACCTGCTCATCGTGGCCCTGGCCGCCCACACCGCCAGCACCTGGCTCAACCGTCCCACCGTGACCCGCAAGATCGAGCTCACCTCCGGGGCGGTCTTCGTGGCCCTGGGACTGATGACCACCGTCCCCGTGCTCGCCTCCTGGATCTGAGCCAACGGCGCCACGCGAAAGGAACCCTTGCTGCCCGTGGAGGGGCGTGAAGCCGGGCTGGATCCAGGTCATGGAGCAGAGGCTCAGGCATGCCTTCCACCCGAACACCGGTGAGATCACCGTCGTGGTCTCCTTTCTCGCGCTGATCGTCGTGCGCTCGGTGTTGACGTACGGCCATCGCTTCGTGGCCCGGCGCCCGGTGAACGGCCCGCAGAAGCGGCCGCAGCGCAGGGTGGACTTCGCAGCGTTCCGGCTGTTGACCGTGCTCGCCACCGCCTTCCCCCTGCGCCTGGTCGTGGCCGTCGCCCGGGCCGAGGGGCGTCTGCACGGCAAGCAGCCGATGCTCTCACCGCTGCTGCGGCGCCACCTCATGGCCCTGCACGCGCAGGGCGAGCACAGCCGGGCCGAGCCGGCGGAGCTGTCCGGTGCGGCCCGATCGACCATCTGCCGCACCGTCCTGCGGGAGGCCCCCGAACCCCCGGGTGGGGTCCCAGGTCGCGGGCAGGCACCGCGGTGACCGGCGAGGACTCCCCTGACAGGCCTGCCGTGGAGCCCTCGGTGTCCGCCAGGCGCCACTGTCGCCCCGGGAGGATAGTCTGGAGCGCGCCCGTCCGCCCACCACGACAGAAGCCGGCTCTTGGACAACCCACTCCTGCGCCCCAGCGCTCTCCCCTACGAGCTGCCCGACTTCGGGCGGATCAAGGAGGAGCACTTCCTGCCGGCCTTCGAGGCGGCGATGACCCAGGACCTCGAGTGCGTGCGGGCGATCCTGGCCGACCCGGACCCGCCGACCTTCGCGAACACCGTCGAGGCCCTCGAGCGCGGAGGCCTGGCCCTGGACCGGGTCGAGTCGGTCTTCTTCACGCTGACCGCCGCCCACAACACGGAGGGCATCCAGCGGATCTACCAGGAGCTCGCCCCGCGGCTGTCGGAGCACAAGGCGGACTTCACGCTCGACAAGGACCTCTACGCCCGGGTGCGGCGGGTCGACCGCACGGACCTGGAGCCCTGGCAGCTTCGCGTGCTGGACGAGTACGTCTCCTGGTTCGCGAACTCGGGTGCTGAGCTGGGCCTGGACGACCAGGAGCGGCTCCGGGAGATCAACGACGAACTCTCCGCGCTGAGCATCAGCTACGGCAACGACCTGATCCGGGAGGTCAACTCCTCGGCCGTGGTCGTCGACGACCCCGCGGAGCTGGACGGACTGTCTCCCGCGGACGTCGAGGCCGCGGCCTCCGCGGCGGCCGAGAACGGCCTGCCGGGCCGGTACCTCCTCACGCCCTCGCTGTTCACCGTCCAGCCGGTGCTGTCGGTGCTCACCGACCGGGAGCTGCGCCGGCGGATCCATCTCGCCGCCGTCAACCGCGGCACCGGCGAGCACGGCGGCGAGGGCTCGCAGAGCCGCACGGACCTGCTGCCCGTGGCCGCGCGGATCGCCCGGCTGCGCTCGGAGCAGGCCGAGCTGCTCGGCTACCGCAGCCACGCCGACCACGTGCTGGCCGGGAGCACGGCGCCGTCCCTGGAGGCGGTGCACGAGATGCTGGAGCGGATCACCGGCCCCGCCGTGCGCAACGCGCTCGAGGAGCGGGCCGAGCTCGAGGAGCTGGCCGGCCACCCGATCGAGGCGTGGGACTGGCCGTTCTGGGCCGAGCGGCTCCGCCAGGAGCGCTACGCCGTGGACGCCGCAGCGCTGCGGGACTACTTCGAGCTGGAGTCCGTGCTCGAGCACGGGATCTTCCGCACCGCCCGGGATCTCTACGGGCTGGTCTTCACCGAGCGCCCCGACCTGGGCGGCTACCTGCCCCAGGTCCGGGTGTGGGAGGTCACCGACGAGGAGGGCCGCGGCGTGGGCCTGTTCCTGGGCGACTGGTTCACGCGACCCACCAAGCAGGGCGGCGCCTGGATGGGCTCGCTCGTCCACCAGAACCGGCTGACCGGGCAGCGCCCCGTCGTCGTCAACAACGCGAACTTCACGCGACCGCCCGCGGGCAGGCCCAAGCTGCTGACCCTGGACGAGGTGGTGACGGTCTTCCACGAGTTCGGCCACGCCCTGCACGGGCTGCTCTCCGACGTGCACCTGCCCTCGTTCTCCGGGACGAAGGTGCCGCGGGACTTCGTGGAGTACCCGTCCCAGGTGCACGAGATGTGGGTGCTGCACCCGGACGTGCTCCGGCGCTACGCCCGCCACCACCGCACGGGCGAGCCGATCCCCGCGGAGACCCTGGCGGGCCTGCGGGAGGCCTCCGCGCACGGGCAGGGCTTCCGGACCGTGGCGTACCTCGCCTCGACCTACCTGGATCTCGCCTGGCACGGGATCGAGGACCCGGCCGAGCTGCCGGACCCGCGGACCGTGGAGCAGGAGTCTCTGGCCCGCGCCGGGCTGGACGTGCCCGGCATCGCCCCCCGCTACCGGACCGGGTACTTCAAGCACATCTTCGCCGGCGGCTACTCCGCCGGCTACTGGTCCTACATCTGGTCCGAGATCCTCGACGCGGACACGGCGCAGTGGTTCACGGCACGCGGCGGGCCGACCCGGGAGAACGGCAGGCGCTTCGCCGAGGAGGTGCTCTCCCGGGGCAACGAGACCGCTCCGATGGAGGCCTTCGAGGCCCTGCTGGGACGCCGCCCGGACCTCGGCGCGCTGCTGGAGCGGCGCGGGCTCCAGCCGCGGGAGGAGTTCGTCCACCGGCAGCGCGGGGCGCCGGCCCGGGACGCTCCCGACCACGGCTGAGCTCTCCGAGGGCGCCCGGCGCAGGTGTCAGGGCCCGGCGTCGGGCCAGAGGGTCAGACCACCGGCCAGGCGTCGGCGATGTCCTGGCGGGTGTCCCCGAGGGTCTGCATGATCGCCTTGGTCCCGGCGAGGACCGGCATGAAGTTGGCGTCCCCGTTCCAGCGCGGCACCACGTGCTGGTGCAGGTGCCCCGAGAGGGAGCCACCGGCCGCGGCCCCCAGGTTGATGCCCACGTTGAAGGCGTGCGGGGACGCGACGCCGCGGATCGTCGCGATCGCGGTGCGGGTCAGGTCCGTCAGCTCCCGCAGCTCGTCCGTCCCGAGCTCCGTCAGATCGGCCACGTGCCGGTACGGGCAGACCATGAGATGGCCGGGGTTGTAGGGGAACAGGTTGAGGATCACGAAGCAGTGCTCACCGCGGTGGACGATCAGCGACTCCTCGTCCGCGCGCTGCGGGCCGTTGCAGAACGGGCACCCGGGGTCCTCCCGCACGGACGGGTCCTCCCCGCGCACGTAGGCGAGCCGGTGCGGGGTCCACAGCCGCTGGAAGCTGTCGGGCACCCCGGGGATCTCGAACTCGTCCTGGCGGATCCAGTGGTGCGGGGGGCCGGCGTCGGGCACCGCCCCGGTCACTGCCCCACCCCCGCCGTCTCCGCGGCGGCGCGGGGGTCCTCGACGACGACGGCGGCCGTCGGCTCCTCGTTGACGCGGCGCTGGACGTGCGCCACGATCCGCTCGACCGCCTCGCCGACCGGGACGCCGTTGTCCTGCGAGCCGTCGCGGAACCGGAAGGACACGGCGTTCGCCTCGGCGTCCTCCCCGCCCGCGATGAGCACGAACGGGACCTTCTCCTTGGAGGCGGTGCGGATCTTCTTCGGGAACCGGTCCGAGCCCGCGTCCAGCTCCACGCGCACGCCCCGGGCCCGGAGGGTGTCCACCACGCCCTGCAGGTAGTCGTTGAAGGCCTCGGCCACGGGGATCGCCACGACCTGCACGGGGGCCAGCCACGCGGGGAACGACCCGGCGTAGTGCTCCACGAGCACCCCCATGAAGCGCTCGATCGACCCGAACTTGGCGGAGTGGATCATCACCGGTCGCTGCCGGGTGCCGTCGGCGGCCTGGTACTCGAGGTCGAAGCGCTCCGGCTGGTTGAAGTCGTACTGGATCGTGGACATCTGCCAGGTCCGCCCGATCGCGTCCTTGGCCTGCACGGAGACCTTCGGCCCGTAGTAGGCGGCGCCTCCGGGGTCCGGGACGAGGTCCAGGCCGGTCTCGGTGCAGACCTCCTCCAGGACGCGGGTGGCTTCCTCCCACTCCTCGTCGGAGCCGATGAACTTGTCCGACTCCGGATCGCGGGTGGAGAGCTCGAGGTAGAAGTCGTTGAGGCCGAAGTCCCGCAGCAGACCCAGGATGAAGTCCAGCAGGTGCCGGATCTCCGCCGGGGCGTCCTCGCGCGTCACGTAGGAGTGGGAGTCGTCCTGGGCGAACCCGCGGACGCGGGTGAGGCCGTGGACCACGCCGGACTTCTCGTAGCGGTAGACGTGCCCGAACTCGAACAGCCGCAGCGGCAGGTCCCGGTAGGACCGTCCCCGCGAGCGGTAGATGAGATTGTGCATCGGGCAGTTCATCGCCTTGAGCCGGTAGTCCTGGCCCGGCTTGGTGATGTTGCCGTCCTCGTCGCGCTCCTCGTCCACGTGCAGCGGCGGGAACATGGTGTCCGCGTAGTAGGGCAGGTGCCCCGAGGTGTGGAAGAGCCCGTCCTTGGAGATGTGCGGGGTCCCCACGTACTGGAAGCCCTCGGCGACGTGGCGGTCGCGGACGTAGTCCTCCATCTCCCGCTTGATGATCCCGCCCTTCGGGTGGAAGACGGGCAGGCCGGAGCCCAGCTCGTCCGGGAAGGAGAACAGGTCCAGCTCGGCGCCGAGCTTGCGGTGGTCGCGCCGCTCCGCCTCGGCGAGGCGGTCCTTGTAGGCCTTGAGGTCCTCCTTGGACGGCCACGCCGTGCCGTAGATGCGCTGCAGCTGCTTGTTCTTCTCGGAGCCGCGCCAGTAGGCGGCGGCCGAGCGCATGAGGGCGTAGCCGTTGCCGATCAGCTTGGTGTCCGGCAGGTGGGGGCCCCGGCACAGGTCCTTCCAGACCGTCTCCCCGGTCTTGCGGTCCACGTTGTCATAGATCGTGATCTCGCCGGCACCGACCTCCACGGAGGCGCCCTCCGCGGCGTCGTCCACGTCCCCGCCGGAGCCCGGGCCCTGGGACAGGCCGATGAGCTCGAGCTTGTACGGCTCGTCCGCCATCTCGGCGCGGGCCTCCTCCTCGCTCACGGCGCGGCGGCGGAAGGACTGGGTGGAGTTCACGATGCGCTGCATGCGCTTCTCGATGGCCTTGAGGTCCTCGGGCGTGAACGCCTGCTCGACGTCGAAGTCGAAGTAGAAGCCGTCGGTGATGTAGGGGCCGATGCCGAGCTTCGCGTCCTCGTGCAGCTGCTGCACGGCCTGGGCCATCACGTGGGCGGCGGAGTGGCGCAGCACCTCGAGGCCCTCCGGCTCGGAGACCAGCACCCGCTCCACGTCGTCCCCGTCGGCCAGCTCGCTGGCGAGGTCCTTGAGCACCCCGTTGACCCGGGCCACCACGACGGAGCGGTCCTCGCGGTACAGGTCCGCGGCGGAGGTCCCGGTCCCCACCGTGCGCTGCTCGCCGTCGACGGTGATCGTGAGGGGTGCGGACTCGGGCTGGTGCTCGGGCACGGTGGTCATGGGGAAGGTGCTCCTTGGGTCGGCAACGGCACGCACCGGTACGGGGGGCACGTGGCAGCGGCACCGGCGGGCGGCGCGCACTGCATCGATGGTACCTGTCGGCCGGTGCGGGCCGCGGCGGTGAGATGATGACCGGCGGAGGTGAGGCCACCCGATGCCCGCAGACGTTCCCGGACCGCCCGACCCGCCCGCCCCGGGCGGGGAGATTCCGTCCTCCCCTCCGCCGCCGCAGCGGTTGTGGACCTCCGGCTTCGTGCTGATGTGGGCGGGCCAGTTCCTCATCTCCATGAACTTCTACCTGCTGATGACCGTCATGGCGCTCTACGCCATGGAACGCTTCGGCACGGACGAGGCGCTGGCCGGGGTGGCCACGAGCGCCTTCATCGTCGGGGCGGTCCTGGCGCGGCTGCTCACCGGCAAGTACATGGAGCTGCTCGGGCGCCGGCGCGTGCTCCACGCCGCGCTCGTGCTGCTCGCGCTGTGCGCCGCCGCCTACCTGCTGGACACCGGCTTCTGGGGCCTGCTCGTGGTCCGGGTGCTCAACGGCGTGGGCTTCGGCATGGCGACCACCGTGCTGCCGGCCTCCGTCCAGGCCCTCATCCCGGCGCACCGGCGGGGCGAGGGCACCGGGTACTTCATGCTCTCCACCACCCTGGCCGCCGCGCTGGGCCCCCTGGTGGGGCTGAGCCTGTCCACGGCGGTGGGCTACGGCACGCTCTTCGTGGTGTGCACGGCGATCGCCCTGCTGGGTCTCGCCGTGGGGGCCGTGACCCGGGTCCCCGAGCTCAGCCTCTCCCCCGAGCAGCGCGCGGGACTGCGCTCCTTCTCCGCGGGGCAGTTCGTGGAGGTGCGGGCCCTGCCCGTGTCGGCGCTCATGCTCTTCGTGGGCGTGGGCTACTCGGCGGTCCTGTCCTTCCTCAACCCGTTCGCCGTGGAGGCGGACCTCGTGGGCCCCGCGGGCGCGTACTTCGTGGCCTACGCCGTCACCGTCCTGGTGAGCCGCCCGTTCGCGGGCCGGCTGCAGGACCGGCGCGGGGACAACGCGGTGCTGTACCCGTCGCTGCTGCTGTTCGTGGTGGCGCTGCTGCTGCTCGCGGCCGCGGACTCGCCGTTCCTCGTGCTCGCCTCGGGCACGGTGCTGGGAGTGGGCTACGGGGCGGTGCTCTCGGCGGCCCAGGCCGCCGCGGTCCGCTCGGCCCCGCTCACCCGGGTGGGGCTGTCCACCTCGACCTACTTCCTGTGCATGGACGTGGGCGTGGCGCTGGGCCCGATGTTCATGGGGGCCCTGGTCCCTGCGCTGGGCTACCGGGGCATGTACGTGGCGGCCGCGGCGGTGGTGGCGCTGGGCCTGGTCTACTACGCGGCTGTGCCCGGCGCCCGGGCCCGGCGGGAATAGGCGCGAACCGCGCCCGGCACGACGACGGGGCCCCCGTCACCGNCCGGAACGGTGACGGGGGCCCCGGAACGGATCGGGCGCGATCAGATGCGGTCGCGGCGATCGTCGTCGGTGAGCCCGGTGCCGCGATCGGCGTCGGTCTCGACCTCGACCTGCTCCTTGCGGACGTCGGCGTCGACCCGCTCGGTGTCGCGGACGGTCTCCTTCTCGAGGCCGACCTTCTCGACGCCCACGGTCTCCTTGGCGACGACGGGGCGCTCCTCGTGGAGGCTCACCTCGACGTCCTCCTCGCCGATGGTGCCGGAGGTGGCCTCGTTGCCGTTCAGCGGGGTGCGCTCGACACGGACCTCTTCGCGCTCGAGGGGCACGTCCACGGTCTCGTGGTCGGTGACCACGTACTTGCGCAGACGGGCGCGGCCGGTCTCGCGCTGCTCCTTGCCGACGTGCAGCTGCTCCTCGTGGCGGACCACGCCGTTGTCGGCACGGTCGGTGACGTCGCGGTCCCGGTCGGTGAGGTCGCGATCGGTGACGGAGCGGTCGACGTCGGCGATCCCCGCCGTGCTGTTGCGGTCGGCGGTGTCGCGGTCGACCTCGGCGTAGCCGGCGGTGCCGGCGGTGCCGGTCGCGGGGACGGCGTTGCGGTCGGTGTCCGCGGCGTAGCGGTCGTCGCGGTCACCCGCATCGGCGCCGGCGTAGTTCATCTTGTAGTAGCGGTAGATCTCCTCCTCCTCGGCCGGGGAGAGGTGCTGGTCCGCGTCCACGTTCGGGGCGTCCTTGACGACGTCCTTGGTGTAGGGGAGGACGAAGCGGTCACCGTCCTGCTGGGCGCCGTCGACCGGGACGAAGCTCTCCTTGGAGCCGAACAGACCGGTGTTGACGGTCACGAAGGTGACCTCTTCGGTGTTGTCGTCCAGGAAGACCTGCTCGACCTTGCCGATCTTGTCGCCGTCCGACCCGTAGGCGGTGGCCGAGAGCAGTGCGTTGACGTCGTACGTAGCCATGAGAACTCCTTCTCTATTCTGCGAGGCAACGGGCTCCCCTGGACGGGGGGCTCGCCGCGGACGATCTCCGCCCGGGGGCGGGGTGCAGCTCATCCGCTGTTATTAGTAACCATACTGGCAATCAGTTCCCTGGCCAATGGCTTCACCGAGAGTGAAACCCCTGGAACTGCGCGGTTTCCCGGTTCATCCTGCCCTGCTTCTCGGGGGGGCCAGCGGGGGCGCGGCGCGCACGGCAGCCGGTGTTCCCGGGTCGGTGAGGTCCCAGGCCTGCTCCGCGCTGAGGCTGATCCCCCGGGGTCCGGTGCGCCGCGTCCGCCCCCGCACCAGCAGCATCCGCGTGCCGAACAGGTGCTGCCCCGAGCGGTCCTGGGCGTCGGCGAAGAACGCGCAGTCCACCGTGCCCGTGCCGTCGTCGAGACTGACGAAGACCACCCGCCGGCCGCTGCGCATGGGAGGGGTCATCGTCGAGACCCGCACCCCCGCCACGAGCACCTCGGAACGGTTGCGCAGCTCCAGCAGCCGCTCTGCGGGCGTGACCCCGAGCTCGCGGAGCAGTGGCGCCCAGCTCTCCAGCAGGTGCGCCGAGACGTCCACCGCGAGCAGGTCGAGCTCGGTGCGGACCTTCTCCGCCAGGGTGGGCTCGGGGCGCTCCGCGGGCAGGGCGCGCAGCTCGAGGTCCCCGAGGGGAAGGGCCAGCTGCCCCTCCACCTCCCCGGCCGGCCGGGAAGGCCGGCCGCTGTCCGCCCGGACCCGCAGGGCGTGCACGAGATCGGCGCGGGAGGCGGCGCCGCCGGACCGGCGCAGCAGGCCGTCGAAGGCCCCGACGGCCGCGAGACGCTCGAGGGTGCGCCGGGCGGGACGGGCCCGCTGCCGCAGGTCGGCGAGCGAGGCGTAGGGCTGCCCGGCCACGATCCGGCGGACCTCGGCCTGGGAGACCCCGTGGATCCCGGTGAGGGCCAGGCGCACGCCCAGGCGGGCGGGGTCGTCGTCGAGCCGCTCCACGCGGTAGTGCTCGTCGGAGCGGTTGACGTCCACGGGCAGGACGGGGATGCCCATCCGCCGCGCCTCCCCCACGAGCAGGCGCTTGGGGTACATCCCGGGATCGTGCTCCCACAGCCCCGCGAGGAACGCCTCCGGGTGGTGGGCCTTCAGCCACGCGGACTGGTAGGTGGGCACCGCGAACGCCGCGCCGTGGGCCTTGCAGAAGCCGAACGACCCGAACGCCGCCAGGATCTCCCAGACCCGGTCCACGACGTCGAGGGGGTAGTCCCGCGCGCGGGCCCGCTCCCGGAAGAACTCCTCCACCTCCAGCTGGCGCTCCGAGCCCAGCCGGCGGCGCAGCTCGTCGGCCCGGGCGAGACCGCACCCGGTGAAGGTGTCGAGGATGCGCAGGACCTGCTCGTGGAAGACGGTCACGCCGTGGGTCTCGGCGAGGATCGGATCGAGGGCCGGGTGGATCGAGGCGGGCACGGACCAGCCGTGGCGGTGCTCCAGGTAGGGGCGGACCATGTCCGAGTGCATGGGCCCGGGACGGAACAGGGAGATGTCCACGATGAGGTCCCGGAAGCTCGTGGGCGCCATCTTGCCGATGAGCTCGCGCTGGCCCGGGGACTCGATCTGGAAGCAGCCCAGGGTGTGGGTCGAGCGGATGAGCTCGAACGTCCTCCCGTCGTCCACGGGGATCGCCTCGAGATCCAGGCGGGGCCGGTCCGGGTGGGTGCGGGCCACCTCGTCGACGGCGTGGGCCAGCGCCGACTGCATCCGCACGCCGAGGATGTCGAGCTTGAGCATGCCCATGGGGTCCATGTCGTGCTTGTCGAACTGGCTCATGGGCATCCCCGTCCCGCTGGACTGCACCGGCGTGCGGTCCAGGAGGCTCAGGTCCCCCAGGATCACCCCGCACGGGTGCATGGAGATGTGCCGGGGCAGCCGGTCCAGGCGCTCGGTGAGGTCCACGAGGAGGTCGAGCTGCTTCTCCTGGGCCACCTGCTCGGCGAAGTCCCGCAGCTCCGGCCGGCGGGCGATGGTCTCCCGCAGCGCCGAGGCCGGCAGGTGCCACAGCTGCTTGGCGGCGCCGTCCACGGTCTCGGCGTCGAGGCCCAGCGCCAGCCCGGCGTCCCGGACGGCGCCGCGGGCCCGGTAGGCGTTCTGCATGCTCATGAGACTCACCCGCTCGGGGCCGAAGCGCTCGAAGATCCGCCGGTAGACGCGGTGGCGCTCGGCGGACTCGACGTCGATGTCGATGTCCGGGAGGGTCGAGCGGTCGCCGGAGAGGAAGCGCTCGAAGAGCAGCTCGTGCTCGAGCGGATCCACCTGGGAGACGTCGAGCAGGTAGTTGACGAGCGAGGACACCCCGGAGCCGCGGGCGGCGTGACGGACGCCCATCGCCCCGATCATCGCGGAAACCTCGGCCACGGTGAGGAAGTAGGAGCCGAAGCCGAGGTGCTCGATCACCCCCAGCTCCCGCTCCAGCCGGTCCCGGACGGCCCGCGTGGCGCGGCGGCCCGGATAGCGGCGCCCCAGGCCCGCCTCGCACCGGGCCCGCAGCTCCGCGGGCGCCGGCCGGCCCAGGCCCAGCACGGAGGCCTCGGGCACCACCGGACTCCCCCAGCCGCAGTCGGCGACCGGGTCCAGCCGGCACCGGTCGGCGACCCGCTGGGTGCCTGCCAGCAGCTCCGCGGCGCCGGCGGCGCCGAGGTCCGCGGCCCGGGCGATCTCCGCGGCGAGCGCGCGCATCAGCCGGGCGGACTTGAGCCAGCCCTGACCGTTGGGCTGCAGCGGCTCCGGCGCCGCCGTCCGCCGGGACGCCCCGGTCCGTCCGGCGCCCCCTCCCCTGCCGTCCGGCGCGAGGCCGGCTCGCGCCCCGAGGGTCTCGAGCGGGGTGAGGGCACGGGCGGCGTCGAGGACGTCGGCGGTGGCGGCCTCGGCGGGGGTGGCGTAGCGCACCGCGTTGGTCAGCACCGGGGTCAGTCCCGCGTCGAGGGCGGCGCGCAGCATCCGGGCCGCGTGGGACGTGCTGCACGCGGTGCCGGGGGCGGCCAGGTGCGAGACCACCTCCACGGCGAGCGCCGGGGCGGGGAGCAGGGCCCGCCACCGGGCGAGGGCGGCGCGCCCGGTGCGGTAGCGGCGGGCCGCGAGCTCCTGCCCGACGTCGGAGGCGGGTCCGAGCAGCACGGTCAGGACCGGGTCCTCGTGCCGGGCCGAGACGGCGGAGGCCGCGATCTCGGCGGCGGTCGCCCCGGGCGGTCCCTCCGTGGCGTGGGCGGTGGAGACGAGCCGGCACAGGGCGGCGTAGCCCGCGCCGGCGGTGCCGCCGGCCGCGAGCACCACGACGCGGCCGAGGGAGCGCTCGCGGCCGGGGGCCAGCAGGGCGAGGTCGACCCCCAGGACCGGGTCGATGCCGTGCTCCCGGCACGCGCCCAGGTGCTTGATCGCGCCGTAGAGCCCGTCCCGGTCGGTGCAGGCGAGCACGTCCGCGCCGTCCGCAGCGGCGGCCGCGGCCAGGGCGGCGGGCCGGCTGACCCCGAAGTGGGCGCTGAAGGCGGTGGCGACGTGCAGGTGCGGAAAGCTCACACCTCCATTCGAATACGTGTTCGAATATTAAGTCAATTGCAA
>NZ_JBISWK010000122.1:0-47382 GCF_044462205.1 Kocuria rhizosphaericola
GGGCGACGGACCTCCGGGCGAGCACCCCGGCGACGACCGGCGGAGCAGGTCACGGGGTCCGCCGCTCTCCCCGCCCGCCTATGCTGAGGCCTGACGGCGGCACTGCGCAGCGGCGGCGGCCGTCACGACGGAGGGGTGGACGGCATGGCGGCGAGCTATCGGTACGACGTGGAGGTCCTGCACCTGCTCGTGTCCCCTGCGCACGCCTACTTCGGCCGCGCCCGGGACGGCGCCGCGGACGTCCCCACCACCGACGCCGACCGGGCCGAGCTGGTGGCCGGCAAGGGCGTCGTCGGCGACCGGTTCTTCGGCAAGGCCGCGCACATGGACGCCGCCGTCACCCTGCTGGCCGTCGAGGCGCTCGAGGCCATGGCCGCGGACCTGGGCGCGCCCCCCTTCGACCCGCTCCTGGCCCGTCGCAACGTGGTCCTCCGGGGCGCCCAGCTGGCCCCGCTGCTGGGCGAGGAGTTCGCGCTGGAGTCCCGGGGCGCCCTCGTCCGGCTGCGGGGCGGGCGGCCCGCCCACCCCTGCGCCTGGATGGACCGGGTGCTCGCCCCGGGCGCGCACGCCGCCATGCGGGGACGAGGCGGGCTGCGCTGCCGGCCGCTGTCCAGCGGTGTCCTGCACCGCGGACCGGCCGTGCTGCACAGTCCGGTCCCGCTCGAGCCGGAGCAGGCCGGGGCGGCAGTCCTGCGACAGCCCTCCCGGTTGCCGTGATCTCCTCCCGGCCCTGACGGTGGATTCCTGCGCGGCCGACTCGCCGTGCTCACCGGCGATCCGGGACCGACCTGGGCCGTCCCCGGCCACAGTGCGCGCACGCCGGCACGAACCCGGGCGGCCGTGTCCCGGGGCGTCCGACGGTGGTCGCCGTCGGACGCGGCGGCTCAGGCCCGCGCGAGCTGGGGCAGCACCGTGTCCCCGAAGGCGTCGAGGAAGCGGCTCTGCTCCTGCCCCACGTGGTGCAGGTAGATCTCGTCGAAGCCGAGCTCGGCGTACTCGTGCAGCCACTGGGCGTGCCGGCCGAGGTCGGCGGAGACGTTGACCGCCCCGGCGACCTGCTCGTCCCCGACGTCCTCCTGGACCGCCTTGCGCAGGTAGTCCTGGGGGGAGGCGAGCTCGGCCATGGTCACGGGGTCGAAGACGTTGGTGCGCCACTGGTCGAAGGCGATCGCCCGGGCCTGCTCCGGGTCGGGCGCCCAGCTCAGGTGCACCTGCAGCGCGGCACGGCCGGTGCCGCCGGCCTCGCGCCAGGAGTCGAGCATCCGGCGCAGGTCCTCCAGGGGCTGCTGGACGGTGATGAAGCCGTCGGCCACCGGGGCGAAGCGGCGGACCGTCGCCGGGGTGAGCGCGGCCACGAGCAGGGCGGGCGGGACCGCCGGCGGGTCCCAGACCCGGGCGCGGTCGGCGTGGAACGGCTCTCGGCAGGACACCTCCTCGCCCGCGTGCAGCCGGCGGACGACGTCGAAGCTGCCCTCGAGGAACCGCTGCCGCTGCTCCTTGACCGGCCAGTCCGGGGAGACGGCCCGCTCGTTGAGCTTCTGCCCGCTGCCCAGGGCGGCCCAGAGCCGGCCGGGGAACATGCGGGCGAGGGTGGCCGTGGCCTGGGCGGTGACTACGGGGTGGTAGCGCCGGCCCGGGGCGTGCACGAACCCGAACGTCAAGTCCGTGGTGGCCAGGGCCGCGCCCAGCCAGGACAGGGCGAACCCGGAGTGGCCCTGGTGCGGTGACCACGGCTCGAGGTGGTCGGAGCACATGGCGGCGCCGAAGCCGGCCTGCTGGGCGTGCCCGACGTCGCGCAGCAGCTGCTCGGGAGGGATCTGCTCGTGCGAGGCGTGGAAGCCGATGGTCGCCATGGGGTCCTCCGGTCGAAGGCGGGAACAGAGCGGTCGGAACAGAAAGATCGGAACAGAGCGGTCGGACCAGGACGGGCACAGGGGGACGGGTGCCGCGGACCGGGTCAGCCGGAGGCCGCCCGGAGGTCCTCGGCAGGGGTGCAGAGGTTGCGCAGCTCGCCGATGCCCTCGATCTCGGTGACGACCTCCTGGCCGTCGCGCAACCAGATCCGGCGGGGCTTCTTGGCCAGGCCCACGCCGGCGGGGGTGCCGCAGGCCACGAGGTCCCCGGGCTCGAGGGTCAGGAAGCGGCTGAGGTACTCGACCAGCTCCACGGCGGAGAAGATCATCAGGTCGGTGCGGGAGTCCTGGTGCAGCACGCCGTCCACGGCGCAGCGGATCGCCAGCCCCGCCTCGGGGTCGACCTCGTCGGCGGTCACGACCACGGGGCCCACCGGGGTGGTGCGGTCGAAGTTCTTGCCCTGGAACCACTCGGAGGTCCGGCCCTGCCAGTCCCGCACCGAGATGTCGTTCATGATGGTGTACCCGGCGATCGCGGCCCGTGCCTGGTCGAGCCTGGCGTGGCGCAGGGGTGAGCCGATCACCACGGTGAGCTCGGCCTCCCAGTCGATCTTCTCGGACTCCTCCGGCATGGCGATGGGGTCGGTGGGACCGATGAGCGCGGTGGCGTACTTCGCGAAGATCGTGGGGTGCTTCGGGATGTCCTGGCCGACCTCCTCCGCGTGGTCGTAGAAGTTCAGTCCGGCGCACAGGACCTTGCCCGGGTGCAGGACGGGCGTCGCCAGGTCCTCCGGGGCCGGCGCGGGGCCCGGCTCCCCCGGCAGGCGCAGGTCGCCCCCGGCCAGGAGGGCCCCGACGTCGGGGACCGGGAGGTAGACGGTGCGCCCGTTCTCCTGCCGGAAGGCCTGGGTGGTGCCGTCTCGTCGCACGGTGCCGAGTCTCACGGGTGCTCCCTCACGTTCTGCGGTGCGGTCTCCGCCTCGATCCTATGCACCCCGGACGGGCCTATGCACAGCGCACCACCCGGGCCCCCGAGGCGCTCGTGGCCGCGAGCAGCCGCCAGCGCCCGGTGTCGAGGGTGTGGACGAGCTCGAGGGTCAGCAGCTCGGAGCGGGCGTTCAGCTGGACCTGGACCCGCCACATCTGCTGGTCCACCGCCCCGATCCCGCGGTCCTGGGGGAGTCGCGCGTCCTCGGACCACCAGGCGCGCCGCTCGTACCAGCGGACGGGGTCCTGGGCCACCCGGTAGTTCCGCCCGCGCCAGCGCACGCCCACCGGCACCCCGTCCGTGTCGCAGTCCACGTCGACGCTCTCCGTCAGGAAACCCACGGCAGCTCCTCTCTCCCTCGGCCGGCGCCCGATCCGCGGTGCGCCCTGTTCCCTGGAAGCTAGAACACCTGTACGACACGCTAACCCCTCGGGGCACACGAGCGGAACAGGTGTTCCCCTCCGGTGGCGGTTCCGACCGAGGTGTTTGCTTCTGCGACTCGAGGCGGGGAAGCATGGACAAGCCCAGCGAAATGGATACGCTGAGAGCACGGAGGGCGTGCCCTGCGCGACCCGCCCGGACGTCCCTTGTCCCTCGTCCGACCCGCCGGAACGTACCGGCGTCGACCTCACGGAGGCCTCCATGCCCGGAACCATCACGCTGATCGCCCACACCGCGGTGAACACCAGGACTCCCGCCGTGAACCTGCGTCCGGCCGCCCCGGAGGACGCCGACAGTCTCGCCCAGCTCTACTACTCCTCCTACGAGCAGGGCGGGGTCTCCAGTCTGCAGGAGGCCCACGAGGTGATCCGGGGGGTCTTCGACGGGGAGTACGGTCCCTTCCTGCCCGACGCCTCGCCGGTGGTGGTCGACGACGACGGGACCGTGGTGGCCGCAGCGCTCGTGCTGGCCCGGCGGGTCGGCGAGGACCTCCCCGACGTCCCCTACATCTTCGAGCTGTTCACGGCGGCCTCCCGCCGCCGCCAGGGCCTCGCCGAGCAGCTCGTGCGCTGTGCCATGAGCACCCTCTACGACAACGGCTACGACCAGGTCTGCCTGCGGATTGCCGAGGACAACGCGGCGGCGCTCGCGCTCTACCTGACGCTCGACTTCAACCGCTGGGTTCCCGAGACGGACTACGTCTGAGCCCGGCGGGCGCTCCGGCGCCGGGGACGCCGCAGGAGACGCCGGGGAGAACGCCGGAAGAAACGTCACGGGGACGGCCCGGGGCCCGCGAACGCGGCTCCCGGGCCTTCCCCCGTGGACGGGTCAGAGCGCGAACTCCTCCCGGGCCGGGGGCTCGACGGCGACGTCGACGAACCGCGCCCAGCGCAGGCCCACCTCGACGAGCCGGGTGGATTCGGGCTCGTGGCCGCCGGAGCCGGGGTGGCGGGTCTCCAGCCGCTGCCCCGCTTCCTGCGCCGCGTCGCCCTCGAGCACTGCCGCGTCGCCCTCGAGCTGGAACTCCTGGCCCGTTCCGGAGATCAGCACCAGGGAGACCCGCGGGTCGGAGCTGAGGTTGGAGAACTTGCGGCTCGCGATGTTCGTGCCGAAGACCAGGCGGCCGTCGTCGTCCGCCACGAGGTTGACCCAGGCGGACTCGGGGTATCCCCGGTCGCTGTTGGTCGCCACGACGCCACCGCCGTGGGCGCGGACGAAGTCCACGATGCGGCCGACGGTGTCCGGTGAGGCAGGGGTCATCGAGGTGCTCCTTCGGGACGGGGACAGGTCAGGGACCACGGTACGCGCTCAGAACAGGGCGGGCTGCGGGTCCACGAGCTCCGGGGAGTTGTTGCGCACGTTGCCGACCGCCGGGTCCACCGGGTCGAGCACCCAGCGGGCGGCCGTACGGTGCGCCTCGGCCCGGGCCAGGTCCACGAGCTGCGGGGCGTCCTCCTCCCCCGGGCGCAACCAGTCCCCCACGTGCTCGGGCGCCAGCGGGATGGGCATCCGGTCGTGCAGACCGTGCAGCTCCGTGAGCACCGGGTGCTCGGCGGAGGGCTCCGGGGAGTCGGTGGTGAGGATCGAGCAGGACAGCAGCCACGTGCTCCCCGCGCCGTCCCGGCCGGGCTGCAGGGCCGCGGAGTGCAGCTCCGTGCCCTCGGGCACCCGCCACCACTCGTAGATCCCGGCGAACCAGATGGTCTCCTCCGGCTCGGCCGGGTGGATGTAGTAGGGCTGCTTCCGCCCGCCCCGCCCGGCGCCGGGCTCCTTCTTCCACTCGTAGTAGCCGTTGGCCGGGACCGCGCACCGGCGGGCGCGGACCGCCTTGCGGAAGGACGGCTTCTCGAGGACGGTCTCCGACCGCGCGTTGAACATCTTCGACCCGACCGCCGGGTCCTTGGCCCAGCCCGGGACCAGTCCCCAGCGGGCCACGTGCAGCTCGCGGACCAGCTCACCGTCGTCGCCCCGGCCGTCCCCGCCCGTCAGGCGCTCGAGGACGATCGGGACGTCGGTGGTGGGCGCGGTGTTCCAGTTGGCCCGCAGCCGCTCCTGGTCGGCGGCGTCCCCGAGGCTCTCGTCCGGGACGGCCCCGGTCTCGGCCACGAGGTCGCCCACGGCCCGGGCGATGACATAGCGTCCGCACATCTGCTGCCTCCTCGGTCTGCCCGGCCCGCGGCCGGGGCTCAGTCGGTGAGCTGCCCGTACCCCAGGTACTCGGAGTACATGCCGTACACCTTGCGGATCCCGCGCTCGACGTCGGCCACGGTGGTGCCCGGGCGCAGGTCGTCCACGGCCCCCGCGGTGACGGGGTCCCAGTCCAGGTCGAGGGCGGCGTAGACGTCGGTGAGCACCGAGCGGATGGGCTCGGACTGCTCGACGACCAGCACGGTGCTGAAGTACCAGGCGCCCGCGACCACCCGCTGGGCGGTCCCGGCCAGCTTCACCTTCCGGCCCGGGGTCGACGACGACGCCGGGTGCGTCCCGTGCACGCTGTGCTCCCCGGCGCAGTACTCGCCCGGGATCTCGCCGACGTCGGCCTCGATCTCGAGCTCCTCCAGGGCGGCCACGATCATGTCGCCGAAGAGGCGGTAGCGGTCCTGGATGCCCGAGGTGGGGTCCTCGGCGGCCTCGAGGTGGTCGATGATCAGGCACCCGCCGTGGTAGGCGGCGGCCCGGCCCCCGACCTTGCGGACCAGGGGCTCGAACCCGCTCTCGCGGGCGGCCCGGGCGGCGTCGGCGAAGCCAGGGCGCAGCTCGTCCCGGCGCCCGAAGGCGACCGTGGGGGCCGGTTCGTAGAGGCGCAGGACGGGCCCGTCGCGGCGCACGTCGGCGAGGAGGGTCATGGCGCTCTCGTAGTCCTGCTGGGCGCCCAGGGACTCGCGCTGGCGGAGAAGTTTCATGCTGGTCCCAGTCTAGTGGCGGATCCGGACGGCCCTGCGTCGGGTCATGACCGGGCGATCCCGCTGCCGCGGAACCACTGCCCCAGGGCCAGGGCGCTGACCTCCACCTTCTCGGCCCACGCGACCGCCTCCTCGTCGGCGGCGTCGGAGACGTGCTTGACCATCCGCAGCGGCACGCCCAGGTGCCGGCAGGCCACCGCGATCGCCCAGCCCTCCATGTCCACGAGGTCCGCCCGGGCGGCCAGGGCGTCCCGGGCGGGTCCGCCGGCCACGAAGGAGTCCCCGGTGGCGAGGACGGGCCCGTCGCCGCCGAGCTCGATGACGTTGTCCACGGGGATCCCGGCCGCGCGCAGCAGCGCCTCGTCCACGTCCCGGTTGATGATCCGGGAGGGCTCGAGCACCCCGGTCAGCCCGTGCCTCAGGGCGCCGGCGCTGCCGATGTTGAGCACCGTCAGCTCGGCCCGGCGCGCGGGGTCCGGGCAGCGGGTCAGCACCGCCTCGGTGGTGCGCACCGCCGAGGCCGACATCCCGACGCCGGTGAGGACCAGGTCGATGTCCTCCGGGAAGTACTTGGTCTCCAGGGGGTGGGCGGCGAGAACGAGCAGCTGTGGCACCCCGTCACTCTATCCGCTCTCCCGGCCGCCCTCGCCGCCGGGTCCCCCGTCCGATCGCGGCTCCCCCCGATCGAACGTGGGGAGCTGCGACGGCACGGGGGACTCGGCGCGGCGGGCAGGAACCACAGGGGACTCGGCGCGGCAGGGGCTGAGAGGTCAGGCCGGGCGAGCGGCGAACAGCGCGGCGAGCCGCCGGTCGGACTCCGCCTGGGCATCGAGGTCGTACGCGCCGCCCGTCACGAGCAGCTCGTCCGCCCCGGTCCGCTCGAGCAGCCGCTCCAGCTCCGCCCGGACCTCCGGGGCCGTGCCGTGGACCGAGCCCGCGAGGGTCTCCGTCACGAGGGCCTGCTCCCGGGCCGGCAGCTCGTCCGGCTCCGCGGACCGCGCGGGCGCCAGGGGCGGGAACTCGCCCCGGGTGCGGGAGGCGGCCAGGGCGCGGGCCTCGGGCAGCAGCAGCTCCCGGGCGGCCGCGCGGGTCCGCGCCACCGCGACGTTCGCCGAGACCACCACGTGGGGGGCCGCCCACCACGACGACGGGCGGAACCGCGCGCGGTACCGCTCGAGCACCGCAGCACCGCCCGCGGGGCCCTCGCGGAAGAGCGCGGGGCCGCCGAGCACCACGGCGAGTCCCGCCCGGGCGGCGGTCTCCACCCCGGCGCCGGTCGCCAGGACGAAGACCGGTGTCGCGGCGTGGTCGCGGGGCCGGGCGGTCACCGGGGCCGCGCCGGAGAGGTGGGCGAGCAGCTCCGCGAGGTCGGCCTCGAAGCTCTCCGCGGCCTCCTTGCCGGTGCGCAGCGCGTCCCGGACGGCGGCGGTGAACCCGAGGGAGCGGCCCACGCCGAGGTCGATCCGGCCGGGGTGCAGGGCCTCGAGGGTGGCGGTCTGCTCGGCCACCACGAGGGGCTGGTGGTTGGGGAGCATGATCCCGCCGGAGCCGATCCTGAGCCGGCGGGTCCGGGCGGCCAGGGCGGCCATCAGCACCGCCGGGGCGGACCCGGCGATCCCGGGCACCGCGTGGTGCTCGGCCACCCAGAACCGGTGGTAGCCCAGCTCCTCCGCGCGCTCGGCCCGCTCCAGGACGTGGGCGAGGTCCTCGGCCTCCGTGGAGCCGTCACGGATGTTGGCGCGGTCGAGGAGGGAGAGCGGAACGTCGGAGAGGGCCATGGTGCCCACAACCCGGGCGGCGGCGGAGGCATTCCGCGCCGCGGCCGCCGAGGGGGGCGGGGCCGGAACCCTGGGCGGCCGTGGCCCGGCGTGGTCAGGTCCGGCGCCGGAGGTGGTCAGGGCCGGAACCCTGGGCGGCCGTGGCCCGGCGTGGTCAGGTCCGGCGCCGGACCTGGATCCGCCCGTCCTCGACCCGGGTCTCGTAGCCGGGCTGCGGGGCGGTCGCCGGTCCGCGGACGACGGCGCCGTCCGCGAGCCGGAAGGTGCTGCCGTGCCAGGGGCAGGTGACGCAGCCGCCGTCGATCGTCCCCTCCTCGAGCGGGCCCCCCATGTGGCTGCAGACGCTGTCGAGGGCCTCGATCCGGTTCCCGTCGCGGACGAGCAGCACCGAGACGCTGCCGGCCTGCACCCGTCGGTGCCCGCCGGCGGCGAGGTCGGCGTCGGCCAGGACGTCGGTCCACCGCCGCGGGCCCCGCCGCCAGGCGGTGCGGTTGACGTTGACGCCCCGCGCGTAGACGAGGTGGCCGCCCAGGTAGCCCCCGCCCACGACACAGCCGTAGCCGGCCAGCGCGAGAGCCTTGCCGGCCCCGCGCCGGCCCCGGAGCCGTGCGGCGAGCGAGGCCGTGTAGAACGTCAGGGCCACGCTGTTGGCGGTGGCGTGCACCAGGCCGACGCGCCGGTCCGCGCCCTGGGTGTCGGACCAGTCGTTGAGCCCGGTCGCGGCCGTGGGCACGGCGGAGGCCAGCCCCGCGGCCACGAGTAGGTCGGCGGCGCGGGCCGTGCCGGGGCCGCCGGCCAGGTCCAGCATCGCCGCCATGGTCCACGCGCCGATCGGGACGTCGGTGAGGAGGGGGTGCAGCGGGTGCCCGATCACGGTGCCGCTCAGCACGTTGCGCACCGGCGCGGGCCGCGCCGCCCTGCCCACCGCGCGGGCCAGGGGCTCCGCCACCTGGTCCAGTGCCTTCCATGTCTCCACGCGGGCCACCAGGTCCTCGAGCAGTTTCACGACCGTCTCCTCCGTGCCGGGGCGGTCAGTCTTCCACCCGGTCGCGGGCGGGACAAGGTCCTCCTGGTGTGTGAAGGGCGGCGGCTGCGGGAGCTGCTCAGCCGGCGCGGCCGAGGGCCTCCTCGGCGGCGACCCAGCCGAGCATCGCGCACTTGACGCGGGCCACGAACCGGGACACCCCGGCGAAGGCCGCGGCGTCGCCCAGGACCTCCTCGTCGGGGACCACGGTGCCCCGGGAGCGCAGCAGGTCCCGGAACGCCCCGATCCGCTCCGCCAGCTCGGCCCGTGTCATCCCGGGGGCGGTCTCGGCCAGCACCGAGGCCGCGGCCATGGAGATCGAGCAGCCCTCGCCCTCCCAGCTGAGCCGCTCGACCACCGGCTCCGCGCCCTCGGCGGCGGGGGCGAGCTCGACGCGCACGGTGATCTCGTCGCCGCACGTCGGGTTGTACTGGTGGGACTCCGCGCTCCCGTTCCCGGGCGCCGGGGCGGCCAGGCCCTCCCCGGACCGCCGCTTGGCGTGGTCCAGGATGACCTCCTGGTACATGCTGTCCAGCGCGCTCATCGTCTGCTCCTCGGGTGCTCCGCCGCGGTGGTCACGGCCTCAGCCGGACACGCGGAAGTAGGTGCGGACCCCGGCGAGCTCGGCCAGGAACCGGTCGACGTCCTCAGTCGTGTTGTACAGATAGGCGCTCGCCCGGGTGCTGGCCGTCAGCCCCAGGCGGCGGTGCAGCGGCTGGGCGCAGTGGTGGCCCACCCGCACGGCCACCCCCGCGACGTCGAGGACCTGGCCGACGTCGTGGGCGTGCACACCCTCGACGTCCACGGCCGCCAGTCCCACGCGCTCCGCGCCCGGGGCCGGGCCGATCAGCCGGATCCCCTCGAGCTCCGCGAGCCCGGCCGCGAGCCGCTGCCCCAGCTCGTGCTCGTGGGCGGCGACCCGCTCCATCCCGATCGCCTGCAGGTACCGCACCGCCTCGGCCAGCGCCACGGCCTGGGCCACGCGCTGCGTGCCGGCCTCGAAGCGGGTCGGGGCGGGCAGGTACTGGGCGCCCTCCATCGTGACCTTCGTGATCATGGATCCGCCCGTGAGGAACGGCGGCATCGCGTCCAGCAGCTCGGCCCGCCCCCACAGCGCCCCGATGCCGGTGGGCCCGAGCATCTTGTGCCCGGAGAACACGGCGAAGTCCACGCCCAGGGCGGGCAGGTCCACGGGCAGGTGCGGCACCGACTGGCAGGCGTCCAGCACGCTCAGCGCCCCGGCCGCCCGGGCCAGGCCCACCAGGGCCTCGACGTCGGTGATCGCGCCGGTGACGTTGGAGACGTGGCTGAAGGCCACCACCCGGGTGCGCTCGCCGATCACCTGCCGGGCGGCGTCGAGGTCGAGGGCGCCGGTCTCGTCGACCGGGATCCAGCGCAGGGTGGCCCCGGTGCGGGCAGCCAGCTCCTGCCACGGGATGAGGTTGGCGTGGTGCTCGAGCTCGGTGGTGACGATCTCGTCGCCCGGGCCCAGCCGGAACCGTCCGGCTGCTTCTGCCCCGCGCCCGGCCGTGGCGTTGGAGAAGGAGTAGGTGAGCAGGTTGATCGCCTCGGTGGCGTTGGAGGTCCACACCAGCTCCCGCTCGGTGCCGCCGACGAAGCCGGCCACGACCCGGCGGGCCTCCTCGTAGGCGTCGGTGGCCTCCACGGCCAGGGCGTGGGCGCCGCGGTGGACCGCGGCGTTGCGGTGCAGGTAGAACTCCCGCTCGGCGTCCAGGACGGCCAGCGGTTTCTGGGAGGTGGCCCCCGAGTCCAGGTAGACCGTCGGGGTGCCGGTCAGCAGCGGGAAGTCCGCACGGAGCGCACGCACCTCGGGATCGGTCAGGGGCAGCACGTGATTTCCTTCCATGTTCCGACACTGTACGTCCCGGGCCGGGGAGCGGGACGGCCGGGCTCCTCGCGGCGTCACGGGCGGGTCAGCGGTTGCGGGGGCGCAGGTAGGTGTTGCCGTTCGCGTCCTTCTCGACCACGAACTCGTCCTGCAGGTCCTGGTACCACTGCTGCGTCTGCGCGCTGGCCTCGGCCCCCTTGAGGTCTCGGGGGCTGCGCACGGCGGGCCCGTAGAACCGCATGGTGAAGTCGTCGAAGCGCCGGAACAGGCTGCGCCGGGGCCGGGCGTGCTCGTCGTCGGGGTGCTGGTGCGTGCGCATGGTGTCCTTCCGGGAAACGGGTCCGGGCCGTCTGTCCCGGATCCGTGCTGTCCCGTGACGGGCGGTCCGGTGCGGCCCAGGGCGTGTCGGGGTCCGACGGGGACGCCGACGCCCATGGGGGTCGTGATCCCATGATCTCCCGCCGGGCGGCGGGAGGAGAAACCGGCACCGGCCGGCACGGGCCCCGGCCGGCGGGGTTCTCGGGTCGGTCCGGGTCTGACCGGCGCCGTGCCGGAGGGGGCACCGAGGGTTCATCCGCGGACGAGGCGGATCAGCAGTCCCGCTCCGACCAGCACGGTCCCCGCCGCGGCGAGGAGCCACAGCCAGCGGTACGGGGCGATGAGGGCCCAGCGGTACGGATGGCGGGCGTGGTAGTAGACCGTGACCTCCGCACCGGCCGCGGGCGCTGTGGCCGGTGGGTGCGGCCAGGGTTCCTCGTGGATCTCGTACCGGGTGGTGTGCCAGCGCAGCCGGTGCCGGCCGTCCTCGACCAGGTGCACGGCGGCGGTCCTGACCCACCAGGCGTACAGGCACCGGACGAGCAGCGCGGCCACCAGCAGGGCCCAGCCCGCGGTGAGGCACGCGGCGCTCACCACCCCGGTGCGGGCCATCTCGCTGAGCTCGGTCACGAGGGCGAGCCTATCGTTCCGTCCGGTGGGAAGGGTTCGCCCCGGGCAGCGGAGCGACGAGCTGGGCAGCGGGACCTCCGGACGGGGACCGCGGAGGTCGCCGCCGCCCGTGCGGACCACGGTGCGGACCACGGTGCGGACCACGGTGCGGGCGGCCTCCCGGCCTGTCGGGCGCGCGCACGGACACCTGAAGGACACCACGAACGTATTGACGAACATCGATGTTGGTGGCACTCTTTCACATAGACGGACATCGATAACAGAAGGTGTCCGCCGCACCCGAAAGGAACCCGTCATGTCCAGAGTCCAGCTCGCCCTGCGCGTGGCCGATCTCGAGCGCTCCATCGAGTTCTACTCCACCCTGTTCAACACGGCCCCGGCCAAACGACGCCCGGGCTACGCCAACTTCGCCGTTGCCGAGCCGCCGCTGAAGCTCGTCCTGCTGGAGGGGGAACCCGGTGCGGACACCCGCATGGACCACCTCGGCGTGGAGGTGGAGAGCACCGAGGTCGTCGATGCGGCCGCGCAGCGCCTGACCGACGCCGGCCTGGCCACCCGGCCGGAGGAGCAGACCACCTGCTGCTACGCCGTCCAGGACAAGGTCTGGGTGACCGGACCGGGCCAGGAGCCGTGGGAGGTCTACACCGTCACCGCCGACGCCCGGCCCGACCTCGAGGGCCGGACCGGCCGGGAGCTCTCCGAGGTGGGTGGTGACGGCTCGTGCTGCACCGCCGACGCCCGGCCGGAGCCCAGCCACCGCTGACCCTCTCGAGGCCGCGGCCCGGCGTCCCCGGTGAGCAGCACGCTGCCGCGGGGGCCGGCAGCAGGCGACGTGGCCGGGGTGCAACGACGTCACGAACGGGAACGCCCCTGGTGACCGCGCCTGTTGCAGGAGTAAACTGAGGCCCTCAGCAGTTGCGCCCCGGCGCCGGGACGATGTTCCCGGCGCCACCGGTTCCCCGGAGGCGCACGAGCCCCGGGGGACGTCTCCCGGTCGACCGGGGGTCGACCGACGCCTCCGGCGCGTGCCACCGGTGCCCGTGCCGACGAACCACCTCACCACCTCGGGGGCCCACCATGAAACACCCACTCCTCTCGCGCGTGCTCACCGGCGCGTCCGCCACCGTCCTGGCGACCGCAGGGCTCGCCGTGGGCGCTCCCGCCCACGCCGCGACCGCGCAGCCCGTGTACTCCTACGCCCAGGGCTGGCGCGTGGACCAGCACGTGCGCAAGCTCGCGGACGTCAACGGCGACGGCCGCGCCGACGTCGTCGGCTTCGGCAACGCCGGCGTCCAGGTCGCCTTCGGCCAGGCCAACGGCACCTTCGGCACGCCGAGGATGAGCGTGCGGGACTTCGGCACCGCCCAGGGCTGGTCCAACGCACGGCACGTGCGCACGCTGGCGGACGTCGACGGCGACCGCCGCGACGACATCGTGGGCTTCGGCAACGCCGGGGTCTACGTGGCCTACTCCCAGGGCGACGGCAGCTTCACCGCACCGCAGCTCAAGGTCCGCGACTTCGGCTGGAACCAGGGCTGGCGGGTCGACATGCACCCGCGCGAGCTCGCCGACCTCAACGGCAACCTGACCGCCGACATCGTGGGCTTCGGGTACTCGGGCGTCACCGTCTCCCATGCCCTGTCCGACCGGACGTTCACCGGCACCGGCAAGCGCATCGACAGCTTCGGCTGGAACCGCGGCTGGCGGGTCGACAAGAACCCGCGGATGCTCGCGGACGTCGACGGCAACAGCACCGCCGACATCGTGGGCTTCGGCGACGCCGGCACGTACGTCTCCTACTTCTCGGCGCTCGGGGACACGTTCACCCAGCCCGAGCTGGAGATCCGCAACTTCGGCTACGCCCAGGGATGGCGCGTGGGCCAGCACCCGCGGATGCTGGCAGACGTCAACATCAACCCCGCCGGCAACGCCGCGGCGGACATCATCGGCTTCGGATACTCCGGGGTCTCCGTCGCCCACTCGTTGAACGGTGGGAACTACACCGGCGTGGCCGTGCGGGTGAACGATTTCGGCCAGGCCCAGGGGTGGCGGGGGGACCGTCACCTGCGGACCCACGCGGACATCAACGTCGACGGCATCCAGGACGTGGTGGGCTTCGGCAACGCCGGGGTCTACGTGGCCCACGGCCGGGCGGACAACACCTTCGGCCCGGTGTACCTGAAGGTCGCCGCCTTCGGCTACAACGACGGGTGGACGGAGGACCGGTATCCGCGTCTGCTCGGTGACGTCAACGGCGACGGTCGTGACGACGTCGTCGGCTTCGGGCACTCGGCCACGTACGTGCAGCTGTCCTGAGCCCGCCGGGCCGCGATCCGTCGCGGCCCGGTCACGGCGCCGCCCCCGTCCGCGCGGACGGGGGCGGCGTCGTGTCAGGTCACCGGACCCGGCTCCGAGCCGCGCTCGTGGACGTAGGCGGCCATGGTGATCACGGTGACGAGCTGCACGGCGACCACCACGAAGGTCCAGCCGCCCTCCGCGACGACGACGTAGACGGCGGCGGAGACGACGAGGACCAGCTGCAGCGCTCGGGAGACGGCCAGGGCCCGACCGCGCTCGCCGGGCGCGCCCGCGGAACCGGGGTCGGCGACGGGACCGGGATCGGGCTCGGGCTCGCCGGACTCGGGCGTTGCCGTGAGCGGCTCGGCCCGCCGGCGCCGCGAGAAGTGGACCGTGCTGATCAGCACGACGACGTAGAGCGCCGCGACGAGCCCGGTGACGAACAGCATGACGGAGCCGTCGTCGTCGCCGACGCGCATCCCCACCACGAGGCCGAGAGCCACGGGCAGGAGCCAGAGCCCCAGGAGCAGCTTGTCGCGCACGGTCAGCACGAGGCCCTCCCCCCGTTTCGACGATCCCCGTGACCGCATCCTCGCACCCGGTGGGTCCGCGTGTCTGACCCCTCATCCGGGGATGGCGGGGGCCGCTCCGGGCCGGTGACCGGCGCCGGTCCGTCCACCCGGGCTCCTCCGTGCCGCGGGGGCGGGGTCCCCGGCCGGTGCGGCCCGCAGCGGCGTCACACTCGCGCCTGTGGCCGTCATCTGCGGCGTGCCGTCCGGCGCCGGACGGGCACCGGGCGTAGAACAGGAGGGTGCCTCGCGCGCGTTCCCCCGACGCGCGCAGTTCCCCCGGGCGCGCTTCCCCCCACTCCCCCCAGGAGCACCATGAGCAACATCCCCTCCTCCTCCCCTGTCCCGGGACCGGACGTGGCCTCCCGCCGCGGTTTCGCCGTGGGCAAGTGGATCGTGGCCGTGCCGCTGCACCTCACCCTGGCGATCGGGCTGGTCGCCGGCTGCGCCTCCAGCACCGCGTCCACCGACCCGGTCGCCGGCCCCGTCCCGGGGACGGTGACGACGGTGCCCGCCACCCCGTCCGCGAGCGCCACGCCCAGCACCGTTCCCTCGCCCACGGCCTCGCGGACCCCGGGATCGGTCACCACGGTCGCCCCGGCGCCGGCCTCGTCCCCGGAGCCGTCGGAGACCCCCGTCCGTGCGGTCGCCCCGCCCTCGGGGGCGTTCCTGGCTCTGGAGGACCTGCCGGTGGCCGCCGCCGGGACGATGTCCGACTACGACCGTGACGCCCTGTTCGGCGGATGGATCGACGCCGACGGCGACTGCGAGGACTCCCGCAACGAGGTCCTCGCCCGGGGCCTGACCGGCATCACGTCCGCGGACGGGTGCAGGGTCGACACCGGCACCCTCGCCGACCCCTACACCGGGGCGAGCATCGACTTCGTGCGCGGAGTCGCGACCTCCAACGACGTCCAGGTGGACCACGTCGTCTCGCTCGGCAACGCCTGGGTCACCGGGGCGCGCCGGCTCTCCCAGGCCGACCGCGTGGCCCTCGCCAACGATCCGCTGAACCTGCTGGCGGTGGACGGCCCGACCAACGGGTCGAAGTCCGACCAGGACGCCTCCGAGTGGCTGCCTCCGAACCGGGCGTACGCCTGCGACATGGTGGCCGTGCAGATCGCGGTGAAGTCCCGCTACGACCTATGGGTCACGGCACCGGAGAAGGACGCCATGGCCGAGGTGCTCGCGGGCTGCCCGGACCAGCAGCTGCCCGGCGGCATCCCGTTCGGCGACATCCCCGGAGGCGCCGGGACCGCTCCGGAGCCCGCTCCGGCCCCCGCCGAGGGCCAGGAGGCTCCGGACGCCCAGGCGCCCGCCCCTGCGGACGTCCACTACGCCAACTGCACGGCCGCCCGGGAGGCCGGCGCCGCCCCGCTGCACCGCGGGGACCCCGGCTACCGCGACGCCATGGACCGTGACGGGGACGGCGTCGCGTGCGAGTAGGACGACAGCGACGACAGAAGGGACGAGGGCCGGAGATGTCCGCCGCACGCTGCGCCCCCGCTTCCACGGCGGCGTCCGCTCCGGGACGGGCGCCCCGCCCGCAGCGGTCCCCGAAGGATCCGACGACGGCCTGGCTGCTCTGGATCTTCCTCGGGGTCTTCGGCGCGCACCGCTACTACCTCGGTGACTGGAGGACGGCGGTGCCGATGACCCTCACCCTCGGGCTGCTCGGCCTCTGGTCACTTGCCGACGGCATCGTCCTGGGCCGCCGGCTGGAACGGATCAACGCCGGCCGGCTCTGAGGCCGTCGCGCCGTGCTCAGCTCTGCCAGGCAGCCCGTCCGCCGCTGCCGCGGGCGAACTCCGCGGCGCGGCGGTGCGGCAGCGCGTCCCACAGGGACCCCGCCGCCATGCCCACGAACCACAGGCAGGGGAACCACCACCGGCCGCCGTCCAGGTGCAGATAGCACGACGTGACGAGGACGAGGGTCAGCGCGATGTTGAGGAACATCAGCGTCATCTGGTGCGGCAAAGCGGCCCCCTTCACTGTTCGACGGCGTGCCCTCCGCATCGTGGCACGGCGCAGCTCGCCCCGTCTGACCCCTCTTGGGTGGGCAACTCCCAGGTGGACAACCGGGCGGGCAACCCGGGTTCGCCGTGCCGGCCGCTTACAGTGGGAAGCCCGCCCCCCAGCGAAGCAGAGGCACCCATGAGCCCGAAGGCCGTCGTCACCAGTCTGTTCCTCGCATCCGGTCTCGCCCTGGCCGGCTGTACAGGCGAGCCCCGGGCCGAGGAGGACACCCCCGCCGCCCAGATCTCGCCCTCCCCCACGGACACGGTTCGGGGGACAACGCCGGAGCCGACCTCCTCATCGACCCACGAGCCGAGCGCGGAGCAGGCTCCCGAGCCGGCCGAGGACTCCTCGCCGCAGCCCGAGGCCGCTCCCCCTGCGCCCGAGGAAACCGTTCCCGCCGATCCGTGGGCCGCGTTCTCCGCCACGCCCGAGGGACAGCAGTACGCCGGGACCGTGACCAGGATCGAGCAGCAGGAGGCCCAGGGCGGCGGCTTCGCGCACCGGCTCACCGCGGACGTGAACGACCGCGCCGTCGCCGTCGAGATCTGCGGTGCCTACCAGTCCGCGATGAACACCGGCCAGGACCGGATCGACGTCGTCGACACCGTCGGCCAGCTCCTGGCCTCCGCCACGGGCGGGCCCGGCAGCTGCCAGGTGCAGGTGAACACGGACGTGGGGGCGGTGCCCTTCCCGGAGAAGTTCACCTACGACGAGGCCCTGGCGGCGTGGCAGAGCGGGGTGCCCTACTACGACGCCTTCTGCGTCAACTACGATCCGGTGACGGAGGCCGGGGTCGCGCAGTGCACGGGCATCGAGAACGGGACCGTGGACAGCGTGACCGGGGAGTACATCGGCGGGTGACCGGCATCCGCACGGGCCGTCCGGTTGTCGACGGCGCCCCGTGCTCGGCGTACCCTGCTCATCATGGGGGACAGTGTGCAGCGGGCGGTCTTCACCACCCTCGACCCGGTCCGGGCCCTGGCCAAGCTGGACGAGGTCTACGCCCTGCGTGACGTGCGGTGGATCAGGAGCGGGGCCTTCTCCATGTCCCTCTCCTCGACCGGCGCAGGACCCGCGAGCTTCGGGCGGCTGCGGCTGGGCGGATCCTCCGTCCTGGGGACCACCGAGTGCGCCGAGGTGGTGCGGATCGGTCACGTGCTGGACGGCGAGCTGAGCAGCCCCGGCGGCCCCGACCGCTTCCCGCGCCGGGGCCCGTTCCTGTTCCCCCAGTCCCCGTGCACCAGCTACTGGGCGGATCTCGATCTGTTCAGCGTCTCCGTGGACGGCGCCGCGGTGGCGGAGCAGGCCGGGCAGCTGCTGGGAGCGGACTCCTTCCGTCTGCAGTTCACCGGCACCCGCCCCGTGAGCCCGGCCATGGCCCGGTACTGGTCGAGCTCCGTGGCCCACCTGCAGCGCAATCTGCTGCCCAACGCCCAGGTGATGAGCAGTCCCCTCGTCCGGGGCGAGATGACCCGGTCCCTGATCACCGCGCTGCTGCACACCTTCCCGAACACCTTCCTCCAGGGTCCGCCGGTGCCCGACGTTCCCGCCCCCCGCCCGGCGGCACTGCGCCGGGCGGTCTCGTTCATCGACGCCAACCTGAGCGAGGACATCGGGCTGCCGGAGATCGCCGCGGCGGCGAGGCTGAACCCCCGCGGGGTGCAGGCGGCGTTCCGCCGCGAGCTGCACACCACCCCCATCGCCTATCTGCGCTCCGCCCGGCTCGAGGCCGTCCACCGTGATCTGCTGGCCGCCGACCCGACCACCGGGACTACGGTGGAGGCCGTCGCCGCCCGGTGGGGCTTCACCCACCGCGGACGGTTCGCCGCCGCCTACCGGGACAGATTCGGTCAGGCCCCGTCCACCACCCTGCACGCGTGACAGCGTCGCACCGGACCCCGGGGAGGAACGACGTGACAGACCCGCCGCCCATCCGGCTGCGCGTGGCGACCACCGACCCCGAGGTCGCCAGCGACAGACTCCGGCAGACCTACGCGGGGGCGGAGATCCGCACGCCCCGCGACGACCCCGCGTTCGCATACCGCCAGGACGTGGACGGGGACGACGAGCTGACCCTGGGGCGATTCCACTTCGGGGGCCGTGGACGGGTGAACCTGGTCCTGGAGGACGCGCTCACGGTGGTCCGACGCCGCACGGGCACCCACCGCTGGGAGCTCGACGGCCGTCGCGGCACCGGTCTGATGGTCATCCAGCCGCACGAGGACTACCGGGCCGAACTGGAGTTCCTGGAGGTCGACTCCCTGAACCTGCACCTGCCCGCCCTGCGGGAGACCGCCCGCGCCGTCCACGGCGACCAGGGTCTGGAGGTCGCCTTCGACCATCCCCGGCCCGCGTCCCCGGCGCACGCGAAGTACTGGGCCGACACCTACGAGTTCGTCCACGAGGCCCTCACCGATCCCGCGATCGCCACCGTCCCCCTGCTGCGGGCGGATCTGCGGCGCCGGATGTCGGTGGCCACGCTGGAGACGTTCCGCCTCTCCGGCGATCCGAGGGCCCGGCGGACCTCGGTCGCCGCCCGGCAGACCGCCTACCGGCAGGCCGTGGAGTTCATGCACGCGTCGCTGTCGCTGCCGGTCACGGTCGAGGACGTCGCCCGCCACGTGGGACTGAGCACGGTCGAGCTCGTCCGGGTGTTCCGCTCGCAGACGGGGATGACCCCCGCGGAGCACCTGCGCGGTCTGCGGCTGGCGGCCGCCCACCGGGACCTGGTGCGCGGTGCCCCGGCCGACGGCGAGACGGTGCGCGCGATCGCCCTGCGCTGGGGCTTCCCCCACGCCGGGGACTTCGCCCGCCGTCACCGGCACGCCTACGGCGAGAACCCGGCGCGCACCCTGCACGGATAGGCCGGGGGGCGAGCCTGACGGCGCCCGGGTCCCGCGGCTGCTCAGGCAGAGCCCGGCCTGCACCCGGGTCGCGTCGTGGTAGGGGGCCGGCAGCGGCGCCTCAGGTCCCGCAGTAGGTCGTGTAGGTGCCGAAGTCGTCCGGGGGTCCGGCGGCGTAGCGCTCCAGGCCGGGGCGCTCGTCGTAGGGGGCGGTCACCGCCTCCAGGAGCCGTCCCAGGGGGTCGAGGTCGCCCTCGACGGCGGCGGCGAGGGCCTCCTCGACGAGGTGGTTGCGGGGGATGTAGACGGGGTTGACGCGCTCCATGACCCCGGGGTCCGGGCCCACGGCGCGCCAGCGCTCGGCCCAGGCGTCGAACGCCGGCAGGTCCAGGAACAGGTCGCGCGCGGCGTGCGCGCCGGTGCGGGCGGCCCCGCCCAGGGCGCGGAAGGACGCGGTCCAGTCGACGCGGTTCTGCTGGAGCAGCCCGAGCCAGTCGTCGACCAGGAACGAGGCGACGTCGCGGTCGAGGTCCTCGGGCAGACCGAGCTTGGACCGCATCCCCGCCGACCAGGCCGCGCTGTACTGCCGAGGGAACGCCTCGAGGGCCTCCTCCGCCATGGACACCGCCCGGTCCTGGTCCTCGTCGAACAGCGGCAGCAGGGCCTCGGCGAGCCGGGCGAGGTTCCACTGGGCGGCGACGGGCTGGTTGCGGTAGGAGTAGCGACCGCCGTGGTCGATCGAGCTGTAGACCGTGGCCGGGTCGAAGGCGTCCAGGAACGCGCACGGCCCGTAGTCGATGGTCTCGCCCGAGATGGTCGTGTTGTCGGTGTTCATCACCCCGTGCACGAACCCCAGGAGCATCCACCGGGCCACGAGCGCCGCCTGGGCGACGACCACCGCCTCGAACAACGCGAGATACGGGTTCTCCGCACCGGCGGCGTCGGGGTGGTGGCGGCCGATGGCGTGGTCGGCGAGCCGGCGCAGGAGGTCGGTGTCTCCAGTGGCGCGGACGTACTGGAAGCTGCCCACGCGCAGGTGGCTGCTCGCCACGCGGGTGAGCACGGCCCCCGGCAGCAGGGTCTCGCGGCGCACCTGCCGTCCCGTGGCCACCACGGCGAGGGACCGGGTCGTGGGGACGCCCAGGGCGTGCATCGCCTCGCTCAGCACGTACTCGCGCAGCATCGGGCCGACCGCCGCGAGACCGTCGCCCCCACGGGCGAAGGGCGTCCGCCCGGAGCCCTTGAGGTGCAGGTCGCGGCGCCGGCCGCCGGCGTCCACGATCTCGCCCAGCAGGAGGGCGCGCCCGTCGCCGAGGCGCGGGGAGAACGAGCCGAACTGGTGCCCGGAGTAGGCCTGCGCCACCGGGGTCGCCCCGCGGGGCACGAGGTTGCCGACCAGCAAGCGTGCGCCCTCCGGGCTCCGAAGCCACGCGGGGTCCAGTCCCAGCTCGGCGGCCAGGGGCTCGTTGAGGACCAGCAGCCGGGGGTCGGCGACGTCGTCGGCGCGCCACGGCACGGACAGCTCCTCCAGTTCCTGGGCGAAGCGGCTCTCGAGGACTACGGTGGACAGGGGTGCGGTGCTCACACGGTCCACGCTACCCGGAGGACCCGGTGCTGCCGAGGGGCCGGCGGAATCCGGGCCGCACCGCAAGGTTCAGAGCCGCACCACGGAATCCGGGCCGCACCACCGCCTCAGTGCCGCGTCGCAGGGCCAGTGCCGCGCTGCAGGACCAGCGCCGCAGCACGGGATCAGGGCCGCGCCGCGGCCCGCAGCACGGCCACGAGGAAGTCGCTGTCCTCCCGGTACGGGCGCAGGTCCCAGGTCGACAGCAGCAGGTCGGGCACGAGCCCGGCCCGCTCGGCGTCCCGCAGGAACTCCGGGAACGGATAGCCGCGGCCGGCGCCGAAGCCCACGGCCACCCGCCCGTCGGCGGTCAGGTGGCGGCGGAACCGGCGCAGCACCTCGGTGCGCGTGCTGGGGGCCAGGAAGGCCATCACGTTGCCGGCGCAGACGACGGCGTCGAAGGGCTCCGGCACGCCCCGGGCCGGCAGGTCCAGCTCCGCCAGGTCGCCCACGAGCCACCGGGGACCGGAGTGGTCCTCCTGCGCGGCGGCGATCAGGGCGGGGTCGACGTCGACCCCNCCCCGACGACGGTGTGCCCGCTGCGGTGCAGGTGGCCGCCCAGCCGGCCGGGCCCGCACCCGGCGTCGAGGATCCGGGACCCGGGCGGGACCATGGCCTCGACCAGCCGCGCCTCCCCCACGATGTCCTCACCGGCGGCCGCCAGGGCCCGGAACCGCTCGACGTACCACGACGAGTGCCCGGGATCCGCCCGCACCTTCTGCATCCACATGCTCTGCTCTGCCACCCGGCCAGGATACCGCCCGACCGGTGGTGCCCGGCGCCGTCGCCGGACGGGCGGACGCGCGTCACGGTCCTGGTGGCCGCAGGCGCGCGAGCCGGGCGACGCGGAGCCCGACGTGGAGCTCGTTGCGGGTGCGCCCGTCGTCGAAGTCCAGGTCGAGGCGCTCCTTGAGCCGGTCGAGCCGGTAGTAGAACGTCGAGCGGTGGATGTGCAGCGCGGCGGCGGTCCGCTGCGCGTCGGCCCCGCAGTCGAGGTAGGTCTCCAGCGTCCGCAGGAGCTCCGGGGCCACACCGGCGGCCAGGACGCGGCGCACCTGAGGCGGCAGGTCTTCGGCCGTCATCGACTCGAGCGGCAGCAGGGCCAGCAGCCCGTCCAGTCCGGCGTCGCCCCAGGTGCCGACCGGTCCGTGGGTGGGGGGATCCAGCCACAGGGTGCGCCACGTGCGGCGCGCGAGGCGGAACGAGCGGTGCACGTCGAGCAGGTTGTCGACCACGGGACCGATGCCGGCGCGCACGGTGTCGACGTCGGGCCGGGTGAGGATGCGCGCCAGGCGGGGGACGACGACGGGCCGGGGGAAGACGAGGACGCCGGTGCCGTCGTCGAAGGTCGAGCCCACCACGGACGCGGTCGAGCTCCTGGCCACGAAGTCGAGGGTCCGGTGCACGGCCAGCACGGTCCGGCCCGTCTCGTCCGGTGCGGCAGCGAGCGGGTCCGCGCCGAGGACCACGGCGCAGTACTGCCGCGACGAGCCCAGCAGTCCCTCCCCCACCAGGGCCTCGGCGGCTCCTGGCCGGCGCGCCGGGTCGCCGGCGACGAGGGCTGTGAGCAGGGTCCGCGCCCGGTCCCGGTCCCGCGCCGCGTAGAGCGTCCGCAGGGACAGCAGGACGCCGAGGGCGGGCGCCTCGTCGAGCAGCACCCGGACCTCGTCCGTGGACGGGGACCGCGGACCGTCCAGGACGGTGAGCAGGTGCCCCACGCGGTGGCGGTGGTCGTGCAGCGAGATGACCAGGCACCGGCCCAGCTCCGGGACGTCCTCGACCGAGAAGCCGTCGGGGCCGGCGGCGGGGACGTCCCACGAGTCGCTGTGCGCGAGGGCGGCCGAGAGCCGGCACCGCTCGTCGTCGGACTCGTGGATCGACCAGGCGACGACGCGCATGGCGGTGTCGAGGACGATCAGCCGGCGGGCAGCTCGTTCGGAGAGGTCCTGGAGCGAGTCGTCCAGGTCGGGGGTCCGGTGCACAGGTGGTCGGTGGCTCCTCGGCTACGGCGGGCAGGCGGCCGCGCACCGTGGGGAGCGCTGCACCGCCTGTCGGACATGGTGTCCAGTGGATCGTCCCGATCTTCCCACAGCTGTCCGAAGAGGGTGAGGGCGAGCACTGGCTACGGTCGGAGCAGGAGATGCGGAGAACGAGCTTCGCGGCACGAGCCCCGCAGCAGGAGCCCCGCCGCACGAGCTCGGGAGCACGAGCTTCGCGGCACGAGCTGCTGAGCACGAGGAGAGGATCACGAATGACGACCACCGGGAGGCGCATCGCCGTCGTCGGCGCGGGCATCGGCGGGCTGACGCTGGCCATCGAGCTGCGCCGCCGCGGCCTCGATGTCGAGGTGTACGAGGCGGCCGAGGAGCTGCGCGAGGTGGGGGCCGCCGTGGCGCTGTCCGCCAACGCGACCCGCTTCTTCCTCGAGCGGTTCGGGCTCGAGGAGCGGCTGAGCACCAGGTGGGCGGAGGTCGAGGCGCTGGTCTTCCGCGACGGGCGCGACGGCCGGCTGATCGGCCGGCACGGCACGGGCTACCGCGAGCGCTTCGGCGCCCCGTACGTGGGAATCCACCGCGCCGACCTGCAGCAGATCCTCTCCGGCGCCCTCGGGACGGACGGCCTGCACCTGCGCAAGCGCCTGGTCGACGTCGACGACGGCGGCGCGGCCGCGGTGCTGCGCTTCGAGGACGGCAGCACGGCCGAGGCCGACCTGGTCATCGGTGCGGACGGGGCCCGCTCCACCACCCGGAGGCTGCTGCTGGGCTACGACGACGCGCTGTACTCCGGGACCAGCGCCTCCCGCGGCATCGTCCCGCCCGAGGCGCTGTCCGAGCTGCCCGATCCCGGGGCCATCCAGTTCTGGATGGGCCCCGGCGCGCACCTGCTCCACTACCCGATCGGCGGCGGCGACCAGAACTTCTTCCTCGTGGAACGCTCCCCCTCCCCCTGGCCGCACCGGCGCTGGGTCGTGCCGGTCGACGAAGGATCCCACCTCGAGCGGTTCCGCGGCTGGCACCCGGCGGTCCGGCAGATGGTCTCCGCCGTGCCCGTCACGGAGCGCTGGGCCCTCTTCCACCGCCCGCCCCTGTCCCGGTGGTCCCGTGGCCGTGTGACGCTGCTGGGCGACGCCGCCCACGCGCTCGTGCCGCACCACGGGCAGGGCGCCAACCAGTCGATCGAGGACGCGATCGTACTGGCCGACCAGCTCGCCGGGAGCACCGACTGGGACGCGGCGCGCGAGCAGTACGAGCGGCTACGCCGCGGACGGACCCGCAAGGTGCAGTACGCCTCCATCACCACGGCCGACGTCCTCCACCTGCCCGACGGCGAGCGCGCGGACGAGCGCAACGCCCGGCTGGGGCACCCCGGCGCCGTCGACCGGCACCTGGCCTGGATCCACGGCTTCCGCGCCGACGTCGACGTGCCCGACGACGAGGGCGGCGGTACCTGGCTCTGACGTGGACCGGCCTGTCGCCGCGGGCCGGCCGGAGCGCTGTCGGTCCGTTCGGTCCGCGACGACGGCGTCGATGTGCACCGGCTCGCTGATGAGCTCGTGCTCCCGCACCTGCTCCTCGATGAACTCGAGGGACTCGACGTCGATCTCGGACTTCGACTGCGGCAGGACCACGGACTCGGCGACCTCGGGCGTCTCGCGGGCCAGGTCGGGCAGCGCGGCGCGGAACGCGTCCGGGTGTCCCGCGACGGACTCGGCGGTGGCCTCGAGTCCGTTCCGGAAGGCCTCGATGACCTCCGGGTTCTGCGCGTGGTACTCCTGGGTCGCCAGGAAGATCCCGACCATCAGGCCGGGGCGGGCCTCTGCGTACGGCCGGAGGACGGGGCGGGCCCCCGGACTCCGCGCCGAGGGTGACGAAGGGCTCGATCTCCCACGCCGCGTCGGCCTGTCCGCGCGGGAGCAGGTCGATCCCCACGCCCAGCGGCCGGATTCCCGGTGCCGGTTCGTGGACGCGGCACGGGATGCCCAGCCGGTGCAGCTCGAGCGCCAGGACCAGGCCGCCGATGCCGGCGCCGACGACCGCCACCCGGGTGTCCGCGCCGGGCCCCGTGGCCGCGGCGCTCTCGTCCGGACGTGTCATGGCCTGCTCTCCTCGCCCGCGGCGGGTGCCCTGTCCTCGTGGTCCCGTGGGAATCCACGCCGGGCAGGTGCTGCGCAGGCCGGGACTGGTCAGCCGCCCTTTCTGACCTGCAGAACGAACCGGAGCTGCCGCCGTACGCCGTCGCGTCCGTCTCCAGCGCCCTGCGGCTGCTCCTGCTGCTCCGCGACCAGGACTCCCTCCGCGTGACGGCAAGGTCCTCCTCGCCGCCGCCGGCACGGAGGCGGCCCGGGCCCTGCTCGACACGGGGCTCCCCCGCATGACCGAGCGCACCACCGCGAGCGCGAGGATCCTGCGGGAGGAGCTGGCGGACATCCGTCGGTCCGGCTGCGCGCTCGACCTCGGTGAGAGCCTCGATGGGCTGCACGCCGCGGCGGCGCCCGTTCTCGACGCCGAGGGGAGGACCGTGGCGGCGCTGGCCGTGGGCGTCCCGGCCGATCGGGGCGGCATCTCCTGCCTGCGACGCCACGTCCGTGCGCTGCAGGAGACCGCCGGTCAGGTCGGCGGCCTGCTCTGATCGACGGCGAGCAGGCCGACGGCGAACCGGACCCGCCTGCTCCCCTCCACTTCCAAGCTACAGCGGCCCGGGGGGCTTGTGGCAAGACCCCCTGCGCGCCGCAGAATGCTCGGGCCGGGAGCGGGACCTGCGGACCGAGGAGCAGCAGATGGACGAGCACGAGGTGGTGGTCGTCGGTGGAGGACCGACAGGACTGATGCTGGCGGGCGAGCTGGCGCTGGCGGGGGTCGACGTCGTCGTCCTCGAACGGCGGGCCGGTCAGGACCTCGTCGGCTCGCGCGCCGGCGGGCTGCACGCGCGGAGCATCGAGGTTCTCGACCAGCGCGGCATCGCCGGCCGGTTCCTCGCGGAGGGAACGACGGCGCAGGTCGCCGGGTTCGCCGGCGTTCCGCTGGACATCGGCGACTTCCCCACCCGCCATCCCTACGGGCTGGCGCTGTGGCAGAACCACATCGAGCGGCTGCTGGCGGGCTGGGTCCGTGACCTGGGGGTGCCGGTCCGCTACGGGCACGAGGTGACGGGCGTCGCCCAGGACGGCACCGGCGCCGACGTGGAACTGTCCGACGGCCGGCGGCTGCGGGCCCTCTACCTCGTGGGGTGCGACGGAGGACGAAGCCGGATCCGCAGGGCGGCGGGGATCGAGTTCCCGGGGTGGGATCCGACGACCAGCAGCCTGCTCGCCGAGGTCGAGCTCGCCGAGGAGCCGGAGTGGGGCATCCACCAGGACGCCGTCGGCAAGCATGCCTTTCGCCGGCCCGAGGACGGAGGGCCGGCGGGGGTCATGGTGACCGAGCAGCACGTCGGGCCCGGGCGCGAGCCCACCCTGCGCGATCTCAGCGAGGCGCTGATCGCGGTGTACGGGACGGACTACGGGGTGCACGGTCCCCGCTGGATCTCCCGGTTCACCGACACGACCCGGCAGGCCGCGTCCTACCGGGAAGGACGGGTCCTGCTGGCCGGCGACGCCGCGCACGTGCACGCCCCGGACGGCGGACAGGGCCTCAACACCGGGGTGCAGGACGCGGTGAACCTCGGTTGGAAGCTGGCCCGGGTGGTCGCGGGGACCTCGCCGGAGAACCTGCTGGACAGCTACCACGCCGAGCGCCACCCGGTGGCCGCGCGCGTGCTGCGCCTGACGATGGCCCAGGTCGCGCTGCGCCGCCCGGACGATCGCACCCGGGCCGTGGGCGAGACGGTCGCCGAGCTGCTGGGCATGGACGAGCCACGGCGGCGCTGGGCCGGGATGATGTCCGGTCTGGACATCCACTACGACCTCGGCGCGGGACACCCCCTGCTGGGACGGCGCATGCCCGATCTGGACCTCCGCACGGCCGGTGGTCCGACCCGGGTGTACTCCTTCCTGCACGAGGCCCGGCCCGTGCTCCTCGACCTCGGTGACGGGAGCGGTGTCGACGTCGGGCCCTGGGCGGAGCGTGTCCAGCTGGTCACCGCTGAGTACGCCGGTGCCTGGGAGCTGCCGGTGCTCGGCACCGTCCCCGCGCCCACGATGGTGCTGGTCCGGCCGGACGGACATGTGGCCTGGACGGGCGACGGAGACCGCTCAGGGCTCGAGGACGCGCTCAGCACGTGGTTCGGCCCTCTCCCCGGGGCCCCTGTTCTCAGCGGAGGTCGAACCGGTCGAGCTCCATGACCTTGGTCCACGCGGTGACGAAGTCGCGCACGAACTTCTCCTGGGCGTCCGCACTGGCGTAGACCTCCGAGATCGCCCGCAGCTGGGAGTGCGAGCCGAAGACCAGGTCGGCCGCGGTGGCCGTCCACCTGAGCTCGTCCGTGGCGAGATCGCGGATCTCGAAGACGTCCTCCGCCGACCCGGACGGCCTCCACTCCGTGCCGGCCGCGAGGAGATTGACGAAGAAGTCGTTGGTCAGTGCCTCCTTGCGGTCGGTGAGGACACCGTGCTCCGTCTGCCCGTGGTTCGTTCCCAGGCTCCGCATGCCGCCCACCAGGACCGTCATCTCCGGGGCGGTGAGGTTCAGCATGTAGGCGCGGTCGAGGAGCAGCGTCTCGGGCGAGAGCTGCACGTCGGACTTCACGAAGTTCCGGAAGCCGTCGGCCTGCGGCTCGAGCACGGCGAAGGATTCGACGTCGGTCTGCTCCTGCGTGGCGTCCGTGCGCCCGGGCCGGAACGGGACCTGGATCCGGTGCCCGGCGTTCCGGGCCGCCTGTTCGACGGCCGCGCAGCCGCCGAGGACGATCAGGTCGGCCAGCGAGACCTTCTTGCCGTCCGAGCGGGCGCCGTTGAAGTCCTGCTGGACCTGCTCGAGAACGCGCAGCGCCTCGGCCAGCCGCTCCGGCTCGTTGGCCTCCCAGCCGCGCTGCGGCTCGAGGCGGATGCGGGCGCCGTTGGCCCCGCCCCGGTTGTCGGTGCCACGGAAGCCGGCCGCCGAGGCCCACGCGGTGGAGGCCAGCTGCGACACGGTCAGCCCCGAGCCGAGGAGCGTCTCCTTCAGGGTGGCGACCTCGTCGTCCCCGATCAGGTCGTGGTCGACCGCCGGGACCGGGTCCTGCCACAGCTGCGGCTCCGGCACCCACGGTCCCAGGTAGCGGGTGACCGGGCCCATGTCGCGGTGCAGCAGCTTGTACCAGGCCTTGGCGAACGCCTGGGCGAACTCGTCCGGGTGCTCGTGGAACCGCCGCGAGATCTTCTCGTACTCCGGGTCCGCCCGGAGCGCGAGATCGGTGGTCAGCATCGTCGGCCGGTGCTTCTTGTCCGGGTCGAAGGCGTCCGGGACGTTCTCGTCGGCGTCCTTGGCGACCCACTGGTGCGCCCCGGCGGGGCTCTCGGTCAGCTCCCACTCGTGGTCGAAGAGGTTGCCGAAGAAGCCGTTGCCCCACTGGGTCGGGGTGCTGGTCCAGGTCACCTCCAGGCCGCTGGTGATCGTGTCCGCGCCCTTGCCCGTCCCGTAGGTGCTCCTCCAGCCCAGGCCCTGGCCCGTGACCGGGCAGGCCTCGGGCTCGGGACCCACGTGGTCGGCGGGACCGGCGCCGTGGGTCTTGCCGAAGGAGTGCCCGCCAGCGATCAGCGCGACCGTCTCCTCGTCGTTCATCGCCATGCGGGCGAACGTCTCGCGGATGTCCCTCGCGGACGCGATCGGGTCGGGGTTGCCGTTGGGGCCCTCCGGATTGACGTAGATCAGCCCCATCTGCACCGCGGCCAGCGCGCCCGTGAGCTCGCGGTCGCCGGCGTAGCGCTCGTCGCCGAGCCAGGTGTCCTCCGGGCCCCAGAACATCTCCTCGGGCTCCCAGACGTCCTCGCGGCCGAAGCCGAAGCCGAACGTCTTGAAACCCATCGACTCGAGGGCGACGTTCCCGGCGAGCACCAGCAGGTCGGCCCACGAGATCTTCCGGCCGTACTTCTGCTTGACCGGCCACAGCAGGCGCCGGGCCTTGTCCAGGTTGGCGTTGTCCGGCCAGCTGTTGAGCGGGGCGAAGCGCTGGGCGCCCTCCCCGGCGCCCCCGCGGCCGTCCGCGGTCCGATAGGTGCCGGCCGAGTGCCAGCTCATCCGGATGAACAGGCCTCCGTAGTGCCCGAAGTCGGCCGGCCACCAGTCCTGCGAGGTGGTCATGAGCTCGGTCAGGTCTCTCTTGAGCTCCTCGACGTCGAGCGTCGCGAACTCGCTCGCGTAGTCGAAGTCGGGGCCCAGCGGGTCGGTCGTGGTCGAGTGCTTCCGCAGGACGTTGAGGTCCAGCTGGTTGGGCCACCAGTCCTGGACCGTGCGCGGCTGACCGGTCTTGGGGGTGGGTGCGTCGATCGCCGGGTTCTCGCTCTCGCTGCCGTGCACGGGAGCATCAGGTGTCGGGGACATGGGTCTTCCTTCCAGGATGGCGGTGCCGGTCCGGAGCCGGTCCCGCGGCAGAGGATTCGCTCCCCGTGGACGGCCCGGATGCGTCGGCGGACACGACGTGGGCGCCGGACGCTGTCGGGCGCGAGGTGACGCCGGCCGACCACCGGAGGGCGTGGTGCGCGGCCCGGGGCGGCAGAGCGCGGAGAGCAGGTCGGACGCCGCGGTCGAGCGGGGCCGTGGCGGCGTGCGGCTGCACGGCCTTCGGGACCGCCGGCGGAGTCGGGTCGACCCGCTGGGCGGTGCTCCGAGGGAGCTGCTGGGAATCCAGCTGTGCGTCCACCCCTCAAAGTCTCGTGGCCGGTCCGGAGCCCGTCAAGGATCCGCGGTTCCCGAGACCGGCTGCGTCGACACCGGCGCGCGTGCCCCTTTCCGCCGGACGTCCGGTCCGGAGCAACCGGAGCCGTGAACGGTCCGGGACCGCCGATGCCGTTCGCCGGGAGACTTCCGTAGCGGCTCGGTCCTTCACCGCGGTGGGGCGAGAGGCTCGTCGACGGTGTGGATCTCGTTCCTGAGGCTGCTGCCTCCGGCGCCGTCCCACGGGGTGAGGTCCAACGGGGTGACGTCCACGACGATGCCCGTCCGCACGTCGAGATGGCCGCTGTCCGCCGGGGCAGCGCGCCGCCGGTCACGGTCGGGTCCTCGGGACCGTCCTCGGGAATCCGGCCGGCGGCGCTGTCCAGCAGCGGGCGGTGACCACACCGTGACAGGTAGCCGTTGTCCCACTCGTCGCCGTGCAGCGAAGGAGTTGCCGCGCAGGGGACCGGGTGGAGCGCAGGCCGGGCTACCAGCACATGATGGCGGTGTCTCCGGACTGTCCTGCCCACGCGAGCCTGACGCGCACGACGTACCGCCTCCCCCGGAAGAGCTTCGCCGTCAGGCTGGAGTTGCGGTCCTCCCCGCTGTCCTCGTCGCCGGCGAGGAAGCGCAGCTCTCCGTCGACCTCCTCGAACAGCACCAAGGTGGTGTCGGCCGTCCCGAAGGTGGCGACCTGGTACTTCCGCGACGCGTCGGGAATGATCCCGAAGTCCGCCTGCTGCCCCGGATCCAGGGTCAGGGGCGTGGACCGGAAGGGTTCGAGGGTCGGGAGCACGTCCGGCAGGACCGGGTAGAACTTCCGCGCCCATTCCGTGTCCTTGGCGGACAGGCCGCCCGGTGGACTGATTCCGGGCTGGTAGCGGGCGGGCTCCTTGATGAGCCCCTCGGGGAAGGAGTACTGCATGACCGAGTCGGGATCCCAGGTCGAGCCCTCCACCTCGTCCTGTCCCAGCTTGCGGAGGACGTTGTGGTGCGTCGTCTCCGACGACCAGTGGTTGGGTGCTCCGGCGAAGAACTCGTAGACCCTGGCCTCGTCCCACACGATTCCGGCGAACGGGTTCTGGTGCTCGTGGGGCAGGCCCATCGTGTGGCCGATCTCGTGCAACGCCGTCGTGCGGCCGTACGCATCCGTCAGGTCCCAGCCGAAGTTCATGGTCGCGTCCTGCGCGCCGATGCTCAGGACGTCCCGTCCCAGGAACGACCACGACCCGCCGGCCTGGTCGAAGGAGATCCGGACCTCCGCCTCCCCCGGCTCGTCCACCTCCCGGAACTCGAGGCCGATCCCCAGGTCCTTCCATTCCTGGAACGCGCCCCGCGCAGCGTGGCGCTGGGGCTCGGGTCCCTCCAGGAACGCGTAGTGGAGGACTGTTCCGTTGACCCATTTCTGGGCCATCACCCGTACGAGTCGCTGCCTGACGCCCACCAGCCCGTCGGGCAGAGGACGCACAATACGAGGCTTGACCGCGCAATAAGGACGAACTGGAGAATTTGCCATTTCCGACTCCTGACGAACACCGGTCGATCGATCTCGGGCACGGCTCCCGGCAGGAAAGGCAGTTCACGACACCGCAGGAACCAGGTGGACGATGCCGCCCCCCTCACGCGAGCAGTTCCCACCGACCGGGCGCGTTCCCCCGGTGTCGGTGCGACTTTCCGTCTCACCGGGAATATTCAGCGTCTGACCTGCGCCGACATCGTTCCTGTAGGACCGGTGCCGACGGTGCAGGACGACCCCCGGCCTCCATCGCCTGTCGCCGCGTCCGGGAAGGACCGTCGAAGTGATATGCATCGACGGAACCACGTGCGAGGCCGCCCTTCCAAGACGGTGACCGTTCCTGTGCTGCGGCTGTAACCATGTGACACCAACATGAAGGGCCCCTGTGCCGACGTTCGTGGTTCGGCCGGAACACGTTTCCCTGTGCTGCCGGAAAGACGAGAAATTCCTGTTCCTGCAGATCGTCCCCGGGTGATTTCTTTCTCGTCACACGGGATCCGATACCGCTCGACGGTTCCGTGTCCACCAGTCATTTGCTCTACTGGTTCCAGCAGACCAACATGCCTGAGGGGCGTGGGCAGCATGGAACAGTATGCCGATCTGGTGCTGGAGGGCGGGGGCGTCAAGGGCATCGCCCTGGTCGGGGCCATCGAGGTCCTCGAGGAGCGCGGCTACCGCTTCAAACGGGTCGCCGGCACCTCTGCCGGGGCCATCGTCGGCGCCCTCGTCGCCGCCGGAGCCCCGGCGAAGAAGCTGGTGGACATCATCGGTTCCGTCCAGTACCCGGATTTCCGCGACGGCTCCTATTACACGAGGTACACACCGGGCAAGGCCGCCAGCATCCTGGCCCGCAACGGCATCTACCTCGGCGAGCACCTCCGGTCCTGGCTGCAGTCCCAGCTCGACGAGTACGGGGTGCGGACCTTCGCCGACCTGCCCTACGGCGACGACGAACGGCCCCCCGCCCCGGGGCGGGCCTTCCGGCTGGTGGTCACCGCCTCGGACATCAGCAGGGGCAGGTTGCGCTACCTGCCCTGGGACTACGACGACTTCGGCCGTGACCGGGGCGCCCAGCACGTGGTCGAGGCGGTCCGGGCGTCGATGTCCATTCCGTTCTTCTACCGTCCCGTCCGCTGGGACACCGCCGACGGCAGGAGGACGTGGCTGGTCGACGGCGGAATGCTCTCGAACTATCCCATCAGCGTCTTCGACGCCCCGGCGGGGACGGCCCCGCGCTGGCCCACCCTGGGCATCAAGCTCTCGGCCCACCCGGACGCGGTCCAGGGCACCAAGTACCCGATCAAGGGGCCCGTGAGCATGAGCCGGGCCATGCTCAAGACCATGACCGGGTTCTACGACCAGATGCACATCGAGTCCCCCGACGCCCAGGCCCGCACCATCTTCGTCGACACCGGCGCCATCCGCGCCACCGACTTCAACCTCACCGACGCCGACCGGGACTTCCTCTACCAGAACGGACGCAAGGCCGCCGAGAAGTTCCTCGACGGCTCAGCCCACCGTCCGCCGTGGGACTTCAGCGGCTACATCGCCGAACACCGCTGACGCCTCGTCGGGTCCACCAGCCCTGCCGAGCCCGCCGGCCCCCGCCCTCGCTCCTCGTCAGGATGGGGACGCGGGGACGCCGGGTCCGGCGTCCCCGGCCTCCCCCGCGGCCACGCGCGCGTACGACGCCGAGACCCGGCGGTAGACCGGGGTCAGGAAGGCCAGCAGCGCCGCCGCGACCATGATGATCCCGGCCACCAGGAACACCAGGGCGATGCCGCGGGAGGTGCCCTCGCCCAGCAACGGGGCCAGCTGGGCGGCGCCCTCGGCGGACCGCGCGTACGGGATGATCCAGACCTGGGCGACCGGCGCGATGAGGAACGCGGTGATCGGTGCCGCCGCGGACTCGAACGCCATGGCGAATCCGAACACCCGGCCCTGCCGCTCGAGCGGCACGACCCGCTGGATGACCGTCTGTTCGGCCGCCTCCACGAAGGGGACGAGCACCAGGTAGAGCCAGATGCCGAGGACATACAGCCAGGCCCACTCCCGCACGGTGAACACCGCGCCGAGCACGCCCATGGCGATCACCGCGAGCAGCATGGTGCGCAGCGGATTGGGTCCGAGCCCGAACTTGCCGATCAGCGCCCCACCGACGATGAATCCGGTGGCGCCGAGCGCGAAGACCGTTCCCCAGATCTCCACGGGGAACATCTCCAGTCCGTATGGGTCCATCAGCGCCATGTAGACGCCGCCGATGAAGTTGTTGAACGTCGAGAACAGGATCAGGGCGAACAGCCCGGACACGGCCAGCACGGCGGCGAAGGCTCCTCGCAGGTCGAAGCCGCCGTGGGCGTCCGTGGCCGCGGCGCGCACCTCCTCGGGCATGCGCAGCGTCAAGAGGTGCACGAAGGCCGCAGCCGTGAGCACCACGGCGGCCACGACCGTCCAGCCCATGCCCAGCAGTCCGACCGACAGGCCGGAGAGGACCGAGGTGACGATGAACATCACACCCTGCACCATGCCCACCAGCCCGTTGGCGTTGGCGCGCCGGTCCGGTTCGATGAGGATCGTGACCGTGGTGGACAGGGCGATGTTGCGCATGTTCTCCACCACCGCCCCGATCAGGACGACCAGGGCGAAGACCCAGATCCACGGCCGGGTCAGGTCCGCCATCGCGGCCGCCGGGGCGAGGAGGAACAGGACCCCGGCCAGCACGAACATCACCAGGGTGAAGGCCGCGGCGAAGCGCATCACGGCGAGCTTGCGGTAGCGGTCCACGAACGTGCCGAAGCTGATGCTGGAGATGGCGATCAGCAGCATGTAGGCGCCGCCGACCACTCCGGTGGCGATCACGTTGCGCGTCTCCAGGTACACCCAGAACGTCAGGGCGAACCAGAGGAAGCTGGTCGTGATGTTGGCGAGCGCGGTGTTCACCAGGATCCCGGCGAAGGTGCGGGACCGCTGCGCCGGACTGCGCAGGGACGTGTCGACCACGTCGGGATCGGCCAGGCCCGGGGCCCCGCCGTCGTCGATCGGAGCGGACGTGACGGTCGCGTCCGCGGGAAGTGCCGCACGGCCGACGGGAGCCGCAGCGGCCCGGGACAGGCCCGGTTCCTGCTCGTTCATGCGGCTCAGTGTAGTGACGGTCGCGGACACGCCAACGGCCTGGTCGCCGGCTCGGACCACCGGGCAGAACGAGCTGGTGCCCGGCGTGCCACAGCAGTTCCCGCAGCGGTCCAGCACACCGACGACGCCGGTCGGGCCCACCTCGACGAGGAGTGCGAGAACTCGGTTCCCTCGTCGGAACGTGCGCCGCCGGGACCCTCGCCACTTGTCGCTCTCCACGTGGGGAAGGACGCGCCTTCCCGCCCGGTAGGGTGATTCGGGGCTCAAGGACTCCGGCGTGGACCGGAGCTGTCCGGTCGAATTCTTCTCCCCCTTCAGCCGGCTCCTGTCCGCCCGGGAGGCCCGGCCTCCCGGCACCGCACGACGATCCCGCCGATCAACAGCCCTGCGCCCCTTCCCCCCAGGTGCCACCGCGTGCACATGACCGATCTCTCGAGGAAATAGATGAGTCACCAGAACGAAACAGATTTCGCGGCCCACGAAGCCCGCGCGGACGACGACGGCGGGGCACCCGCCAAGTGGAAGATCGTGGGACCCGGCCTGGTGGTCGCGGCCACCGGCGTGGGCGCCGCCGACATGGTCGCCACGCTGGTGGCCGGCTCCCGGTACGGGTACGGCCTGCTGTGGGCCGTGGTTCTCGGAGTGGTCCTCAAGATCATCCTCGTGGAGGGCGCCGGACGCTTCACCCTGGCCACCGGCCGGACCATCTTCGAGGGCTGGCGGTCCTTGGGCCGGTGGACCACCTGGTACTTCGGCCCGTACATCATGATCTGGGGCTTCGTCTACGGAGCCACAGCGATGTCGTCCGCGGCCCTTCCCCTCGCCGCGGTCTTCCCCGTCCTGCCGCTCTGGGCCTGGGCCGTCGTCATGGGTCTCCTCGGCTTCGTCATGGTCTGGTTCGGGAGGTACTCCACCTTCGAGAAGATCACCGCCGCACTGGTCGGCCTGATGTTCGTCACCGTCGTCGGGCTGGCCGTCATCGCGACCCCCAACATCCCCGAGATGCTCAAGGGTCTCGTGCCGATCATCCCGGAGGGCGGCGTGCTCTACACCCTGGCGCTGGCCGGGGGCGTGGGCGGTACCATCACGCTGGCCGCCTATGGCTACTGGCTGAGGGAGAAGGGCTGGTTCACCCCCAAGTGGATGCGCGTCATGCGGATCGACAACTCCATGGCCTACGTCGTCACGGGCATCTTCGTCATCGCCATGCTGATCGTCGGCGCCGAGGTGGTCCGCTCCGCCGGCCTGGCACTCAGCTCCGGCGACGAGGGTCTCCTCGACCTCTACGCCGTACTGCGAGCCGAGTACGGGGACGTGGTCGGCACCGGGTTCCTCATCGGCTTCTGGGCCGCGTCCTTCTCCTCGATCATCGGTGTCTGGAACGGTGTCTCCCTCATGTTCGCCGACTTCTGGGGCAACGTCCGCGGCAAGGAGTCCGGCCACCCCGACACCCGCGTCGGCGGGAAGTACTTCCGCTTCTACGTGCTGTGGCTGACGTTCCCGCCCATGATCCTTTTCGCCCTCGGCCAGCCGATCGGCCTGATCCTGGTCTACGGCATGCTCGGCTCGCTCTTCATGCCCTTCCTCGCCCTCACGCTGCTGGGGTTGCTCAACGGCAAGCGGATCCCGAAGAAGTGGGCCAACAGGCTGCACACCAACATCGCCCTGGGAATCACGGCACTTCTGTTCGCCGTCCTGGGCGTACAGCAGCTGGTCAAGACCCTCGCACCCGTCCTCGGCGGCTGAGGCGCAGGCCGTGGATCTGCTCTGCCGGACGGTCGTGCCGCACCACGCGGCCCCGTCTCGACAGCCCATCCCGGATCCACGCCGACAGGAACGACCCCGTGGCGGTGCAGGAGTGGCCTGCACCGCCACGGGCGTGAAACCCCTCTGCATCCGCGCGCCGCGACACCGTACTCCGGTTTCCAGGCGTGACTCCCGGCCGCGCGCACGAAGAGCATCAGCCGGTGGGGTGTCTGTCGGTGCGGATGAGCAGGGTGGGGACAGCGGCCAGGGTCACGATCACGGCGCCGAGCACCAGGGCGGGGGCGTATCCGCCGCCCAGCAGGGGCGCTGCGGCCAGCGGCCCGAGGATCTGCCCGATGCTGAAGGCGATGGTGAGGATGGCTGCCGAGCGCGGAATGCCCATGCGGGCCCCGGTGCCCATGCCCAGGGAGACGATGCCCAGGAAGGTCCCCCCGAACACGATCCCGGCGAGCAGCGCCACGCCGCTGCCGGAGAACACCGCGGGCAGCAGCATGCCGACGGCCTGGACCAGCAGCGCCGTGCGCAGCACCGTGGCCGGGAGGAACGAGGAGGCCAAGCGGGCGTACAGCGCCGAGGAGGGCAGTGCCGCGAGGCCCACGACCACCCAGGCGCTGCTGCCGATCCACCCCGGGGAGGTGGCACGGATCGCGGCCACCAGGAACGTCCCGGCGATGATGTAGCCGGCGCCTTCCAGGAGGTAGCTGACCACGAGCGCCACGAACGAGCGACGGACACCCGGACGCGCCCGGACCGGGGAACCGAAGCCGGTTCGCGACGCCGGGGCCGGGACGGGGCCCGGAGCGCGGCCCACCGGCAGGACCCAGGCGACCGCGCCCAGCACCGCGGCGGCCCCCGCGCAGGCCCACCAGGCCGTGTTCCAGGTCCCGGCGCGTTCCAGGGCCAGCACGAGCGCCCCGGACAGCGCGATGCCCGCACCGATGCCGCCGTAGACCCAGCCGCCACTGCGCGCTCCTCCGTGCGACAGCCGTGCGGCCACGACCCCGGCCACGGCGATGAACACCACGGCGCTGGCCACCCCGGAGCAGAGCCGGGCCAGAGCCCATGCCGGCACGGAGGTGGTTGCGGCCATGGCGGCCAGACTCGCGGTCTGGACGACCAGCCCGACCCGGAACGCCAGGACCGACGAGGTCACTGCCGGGCGCACCAGCGCCAGCACCGCGCCCAGCAGATAGCCCAGGTAGTTGACGGTGGCCAGCTGGGCCCCCTGGGCCGGGGCCAGGCCGGCCTGGTCCTGCATCAGCGGCAGGATCGGGGTGAATCCGAACCGGCCCACCCCCATGGCCAGCGCCATCGCCGCGGCTCCAGGAACGACGACGGCCCACACCCACGGTGTCTTCTGCAGCACGGGCAGGATCTCCTCTCGTGGTGGAGCCGGGTCGGCTCGGCCTGCTCCGCGGGCATCCGGGCAGGAGTCGCGGTCAGCGCCGGACCGACCGTGGACCGGACCGGTCGGGGCAGCACCGACCGACCTCAGCATGGCATTTCCCCGGTGGGCACCGCGTGCCCGGCGCCCGGAGGCGTCCCGTCCGGGGTCCCGTTTCGGTCGGATCGTGCACCGAGAACTCGGTCCTTGTCGACTCCCGGGCGAGGTCAGCCATCCGGGCAGGCCTCCGCGGCACCACCGCCCTCGGCCTGGCGTGGAGATGGTGCCGGCGTCGTCGCTCACGAGGTGGTGCTGAGCCAGTCCTCGAAGCGGGTCGAGGCCTTCGTGAAGTCGCCCCGGGGCAGGAGCCCGCCCTGGCCCAGGGCGGTGAAGGACACCGGCACCCTGACCACTCTCCGGTGTCCTCCTCGACGCTCGTTCACCGCACGGGCCAGCTCCGCCATGTCCCGGATCTCGGGGCCGGCGATGACGGCGTCGGAAACGGACGTTTCGGCGTCCTCGTGCTCCACGGCACGGTCGGCCACGAAGGCGGCGGCCTCGTCGACGGCCAGCGGCCGGGAGCGCAGTCCGGGCACGAAGGAGAACGGACCGATGCGGGTCTGCGACAGGAGGGTCTCGGCCAGTTCGTACCACTGCGTCGAGGCGACGACCGCGACCGGGACCGGTCCGGCGCGATAGACCTGCTCCTGGGCGGCCTTGCCCGCGTAGTAGCCCATCCATCGGTGCACCTCAGGCAGCCGAGCGTTGACGATGGAGACGCACACGATCCGCGACACACCCGCCTGCTCGGACGCGGTCAGGACATGGCGTGCGGTGGTGGCGAAGAAGTCGACGGCGCGCTTCCGCGACAGCGTCGCCACGTTCAGGCAGTCCACCACTGTCGTGACTCCCGCGAGCGCAGCCTCGAAACCGTGACCGGACCAGACGTCCACGCCCTGCCGGCGCGAGATCTCGACGACGACGGCGCCGCGATCCCGGAGGTGCTGCACCACCGGCGCGCCCAGCTGCCCGGTGGCCCCCAGGACGGCCACCTTCAGGTTCTTGTCGTTGCCCTGCATCATCCACCACCTTTTCCCGCCCGGGACCGCCCTGGATTCCGCGGGCCCTCGGAGCTGATGGTATTTCCGCCGTGACCGAGAACTCCAGGGCCGCGCCCCGGGTGCACGACCTCACGATCGGGGACACGCCCGCGGTGGGCTCTCCGGGCCGGTGGCGGAGAGGACCACGGTGTCGCGCACGGTCCTGTCGAACCGCAGGTCGTGGTGGCCGCAGCGCCCCGTCCTGAGGTGTCCCCTGTGCCGCCATGGCGACGCGCGGACGGTGGTTGCGCCAGTTGATGCGCGGTTCCACGACGATGCACCGACCGGCGCGGGGACCACCGGGCGCTCCCGGCCCGCGGGTCACCGAATGCAGAGGATGCCGACTTCGGCGAGGAACGTTCCCAGGTCTTAGCCCGTCGGAGGTGGTGGGGAGAATCGGGTCATGACGGCGACGGCGCAGTGGCGGGCCCGGCCCTCGGTGGCCCCCGAGGGATCTCCGGCCGGGTCTGTGCTGCCGGAGAGGACGGGATCCGCGGCGCGGTGCGAGGTGGTGCGGGCCGCCGCCGCAGAGCTCGCGGAAGCCGCTGCCGCGGAGGCCCGGGCGGTGGGGGCACAGATGCGGTGCATCCACCGTCTGTGGCTGGCGGCGCAGGCGGCTCGCACGGCCGCCCGGTTCGAGGCGATGGCGCGGGCCGAGTTCGAGATGTCCTCCCAGAGATTCGTCCGTCCCGACCCGTTGGGCCCGTTGGCCGAGGCGGAGCACCAGCTGGTCGTGGACGTGGCGGCCGAGGTGGGGCCGGCCCTGCGACTGCCGTCCGGCACGGCCAGGCGGCGGGTGGAGGACGCCGTGGTCCTGGCAGAGATGCTGCCGGAGGTCCTGACGGCCCTGGAGGAGGGCCGGATCGGAGCCGCCCAGGCCACGGTGATGGTGGAGCAGTGGCGCGAGCTCATCGCACAGGCGCCGACCTGGACTCCCTGGCAGTGCGTCCCGCCGCCTGTCGAGGCCGTCTGCCGGCTGATCACCGAGCTGCTGGAGCGGGCGCCGCACGCCACGGCCGCGCAGCTGCGCGCGACGGCTCGCGCCCAGCGGGCCGTGCTCGTGGCCGACGCCGAGGAGCGCAGCCGGCGCACCGCGCGGAAGAACCGTGCGGTGTGGGTGGAGCCGGCCGCCGACGGGACGGCCTATCTGCACGCGCTGCTGGACGCGCACGTGGCGGTCGCCGTGCACGGCAGGCTCGAGGACCTGGTCGCCCTGCTGGGCGAGGACGTGCCCGCACCGGGCTCTCTCGGCCCCACCTGCCGGCCCCGGTCGGAGGGCCCGGAGGACGCGGAGCCGCGCTCGGCCGGAGAGCTGCGTGCCGACGTGCTGGCGGACCTGCTGCTGGACGGCGTCCTGCCGGACGCGCCGCGCTTCCCGCGCGGGGTCCGGGCACAGGTGAGCGTGACAGTGCCGGTGGCGTTGCTGGCCGGCGGAGGCGCCGGCGCGGACCCGGCCGCTTGCGGCGTCCCGATGCTGTCCGGTTTCGGCCCGATCAGCACGGAGGTGGCCCGGCAGCTGGCCGCCGGAGCCGGCGCCTGGCACCGGGTGCTGACCCATCCCGTGACGGGGGTGGTCCTCGACCACGACCGCACCGTCTACGCCGTGCCCCGGGACCTGCGGCGCCTGGTCGAGCTGCGCGACGACACCTGCCGCTTCCCGGGGTGCCGGCGCCGGGCCGAGGGCTGCGAGCTCGACCACACGGTGGCCTGGGCAGACGGCGGCACGACGGCCGAACACAATCTGGCCGCACTGTGCCGGCACCACCACCGGGTCAAGCACCGCGAGGGACACCTCGGGCGCTGGTCGGTGCGGCGGGTCATGGCCGGCACGGAGGACGGAACGGCCGGGACCCCGGCCGAGCGCGCCGCGGTGCTGGAGTGGACCTCGCCGGGCGGGCTCGTGCACCGGCCCGTGCCCGAGCACGTCGGTGGCTGGGGCGCCTTCGCTGACCGTAGGCCCCCGCCCGCCGTCGGACGGCCTGCCGGTGACCCACCACCCCTGGACCCGGTCGGCAGCGCGCCACCCGGCGGACCGGTCGACGATCCACCGCCCTTCTGAGGTGTGGCCGGTGGGAGACGCGAACCGGGTCGGCCCGGTCGGCGAGATGCTGGCTCCCTGAGGACCAGGACGGCCGTCACCGCGGGCGAAGGGTTGACGGCCGAAATCCGTGGCGAAAAGATGGTGCACCGCCGATGTCGCAGGAGCTCACCGAAGGACCACACCATGGGCATCATCCAGGTCGACCTCTTTCTCACCCTCGACGGCGTCTACCAGGCGCCCGGCGGACCCGACGAGGACCGTGCGGGCGGCTTCGAGTTCGGCGGCTGGCAGGGGGCGTACTTCGACGACGAATCGGGCGCGACGATCGGCGCCGGCATCGAGCGACTGGATGCGCTGCTGCTCGGTCGCAGGACGTACGACATCTTCGCCGCCTACTGGCCGCCCCACGGCGACGACGACCCGATCGCGTCGAAGTTCAACGCGGTGCCGAAGTTCGTCGTGTCGCGCACACTGTCCGACCCGTCGTGGGAGGGAACCACGGTGCTCACGGATGTCGCGACCGAGGTGCGAGCGCTCAAGGACCGTTTCGACGAGGTCCACGTCATCGGCAGTGGTGACCTGGTGACGACCCTGCTGAGTGAGGGTCTCGTCGACCGGCTGAACCTCATCATCTACCCGCTGGTCCTGGGCTCGGGCAAGCGCCTCTTCGGCGGCGGCACGGTCCCGGCCGCCTTCGTCCTGGTCGAGCCGCCGCGGGCGTTTCCGAGGGGAGCCATCTCGCTCGTGTACGAACCGGCCGGCGACCCGGTCACGGGCCTCGACATCTCGCAACCGTCACCGTAGGTGCCGGCCGATCGTCCGAAGACCGGGGTCCCGAGCTCTCGTGCGCGACGACGGCGGTCCGGCCCTGCGGGAATCCGGTCCAGTTGTCATGAAGTGCGCTTACGCAGGCCGCACGATACCGGGCGTCTCGCCATCTCCAATACGGGTAGATTTTTCCCTCGAGTTGTCAGCGTTCATCTACAGGCCTGACCGTTTCTGACTTCCTCGGCCGCTTCTGCCTCCACAGCACTGCCGTGACTGGATGGTGCTGCTTGCACCCGTCTGGAGCCCCTCCTCTGGTGCGCCACCGTGGAACCAGGGCCACCCGCTCTGAGCTGGTCCATCAACTCCGTACTTGCTGTTGCTCTGCGCCGACCCTGGGTGCAGACCCATCACCGAGCCACCCACTACGACGTCAGAGGAACCACCGGGCGGAACGGCACGGGCGCAGAGCAACAGCAAGTGAGGGACCCCCTCCTCAGGCGCGGTCGCCCAGCTCGACGATGTGCGCGGGGAGACGCTCATTGCTGCCGTACATGAAGTGGTTCTCCATCCGCTCGGAGAACCGGCTTGCTTCAGTCACACGCCCGACAGCTTCCGCGACCTCACGAATGTGCATCGGAGAGGCGCCGCAGCATACGCCGAGGTAGTGGACACCGAGTTCGAAGGCCTCTTCCGCAAAGCGCCTGATCTCGTACCGGTTGGTGGCGAGCGGGTCCAGCGCCGTCGGGAACGCCCGGTGGTGCGGAGAGGCGACGTGTGCCCGCGGGTCGCTGAGGTTGAAGAAGGTCGGCTCGCTGTTCGTCGTCCGATACGGCACCGGAAGCGCGGCGACGTGGCACGAGACCGCCTCACGGATCTGCCTCACCCACGGCATCATCGTCTCCGGGCCCCGGAAGCAGTTCATGCCCACGACATCGGCCCCGGCCTGCTCGAGGCGCTGTGCGGTTTCCACCACACCGATCCCGTCCGCCATCTCCTCGAAGGCCATCGGAGCGAGAGTGATGACGACGGGCAAACCGGACTTCTGTGCCACGTCGAGGGCGGCGAGTGCTTCGCCGGCGTAGTAGAAGGTCTCCCCGACGATCAGGTCGGCACCCTCCGCGACCGCCCACCCCACCATCTCCTCGAACATCGCCCGCACGCTGGCCTGGCTCTGCGGGTCGGACGGATCCCAGATGTTGGTGTTCGAGATGTTTCCCGCCATCAGGTCACCGGGACGGGCGTCGGCAACCTCTCGGGCGATCCGCAGTGCGGATCGATTGAGCGGTTCGAGCAGATCCTCCTTGCCGATGACTCGCATCTTCTCGCGGTGTCCGTTGTAGGTGAATGCCTCGACGATGTCCGATCCGGCGCGCTGGAAGTCCACGTGCAGCGCGCGCAGGGCTTCCGGGTACTCCAGCGCGACCTCGGGAACGAACTCGCCCGCGCTGAGGTATCCCCTCCGTTCCAGTTCGAACAGGAAGCCCTCTGCACAGATGACAGGACCTGCTGCCAGACGGTCGGTGAGCGTGGGTGTAGCGGCCATGCGGCCTCCTCGAATCTCGACTGAGTGAGACTGAACGAGCCGGCGCCGCTCTCAAGCGGCCCCGGCGTCGTGCAGCTAGACGGGAAGATACGCACCTGCCCGGTCTGTGGGCTACCGGCTGCCTTCCGCCGTCACATTTCGACACGGATCGTCGTTTTGCAGAACGCCCCGGAAAACCTCAGCCTGTAGATGTGGTCGTTCCGTGGCGGTCTTCTGTGATTTGCTTCGTGGCGGCGTCCACTCCGGCGAATGAAGGCAACTGCCGCACCCTCAGATGACATCCGACGGGGCGTGCCCGCAGGGCTGCCTGGAGGGATGTTGTTGTGCCCGCTCCCGACCCCCAAGAGTTCTGTCACGACATCCTGCTCGTTGCCCGCGGTCTCCCCCGACCCCTTGCCGCCCCTGCCCAACTCCCTTTCCGGGCGGGCCCCGCAGTGAGTACTCGACGAGGCCCTGGAGCGACAAGGCTTGTCCGCTCCGGCCGGTCACCGTCAGTGGCGCCGTCGGGCCGACGGAGGCGTGGATCGTGGTGCCACAGCCTCTACCTGGCGTTACTGGGAGAAGACTTCAGCCCCCAGGGCCCTTGAAGGCTCCCTTTCATTCCTTGGTAGGTCCACTCACCACCAACTAAAAATGGCCCGCTCGGTCCAGTAAGACCGAGCGAGCCGCAGACACTAGAAGGCGAGTTCTATATGTCCACGTCAAACACTACCCCACCACTGTCCTGATCTGTGAACCGTCACGGCTTCTCTGCCGTTTCATACGGGCTGCGCCGCAGGTGGTGGTGCAGTGATCTGATCGTAGTGGGCGGCCTCGAACTCGGCCGGTGGGACGTTGCCCAGGGTGGAGTGCAACCGGCGGTTGTTGTACCAGTCGATCCCGGCCATCGTGGCGTACTCGACGTCGCTGACGGTCTTCAGCGGTGCTTTCACGAACGAGCCCGGGCGGAGGCACTCGGTCATGTACAGGCCGATGATCGATTCCATGAGGCAGTTGTCGTAGGCGTCCCCGACCGAACCGATCGACGGGGCCATGCCCTCCAGGGCCAGGGGAAGCGGTGAAGCGCAGCGCGGTGTACTCGGATCCGGCGTCGTGGTGTTGGATCAGCCCCTCCGGCAGCACCAGCCCCTGGCGGGTCCGATCCCACCGGCCCATCCGCAGGCAAGTCAGCACCAGGTCCGTGGTGCGCGTGATGGCCGCGTTCCAGGACACGATCCGCTGGGCGAAGACATCGACGATGAACGCGACGTAGGCGAAGCCGGCCCACGTGCGCACGTCGGTGAAGTCCGCGACCCGAACCGTGTTCGGCGCCTCCGCGGTGAAGTTGGGATTGAGCAGGTCACCGGCCCTAGCCCCGTCGGCGGAGGGGACCGTGGTGCGCACCTGCCTGCCCCGCACCACCCCGGCCACCCCGAGCGCGCGCATCAACCGATCCACCGTGCAGTGCGCCACCGCCAGCCCGCACCGGCGCAGGTAAACCGTCATCTCCCGCCGGCCGTAGAGGCCCTCCGGGATGCCCACGGTCGCCAACAGCGCATCCATGAGGATCGCGCCGCTGACCGTGCGCGCGGCAGGCTGCCGACCGGGCTGCCTCCAGGACCGGTAGGTTCTCGCGGCGACCGGCACGCCCTGCTGACACAGGATCGCGCAGACCGACTCGAGATACGTAGCCTTCGGCCCTCATCTGGTCGATGAACCCGGCGATCAACGGTTGCGGGGATCGAGCTCCCCGATGCTCCTATGTCAAGCAGCAACCTCGAGAACTGGTTCCGGGCCGGGGCGATGCCTGAGGTCGATTGGTGACTCCTTGGCCTTCTCATCGGCGCGCAGGGCGGCGAAGACTCGGGCCGAGATCCGCCGTCGGAGCAGTCGCATCGCTTCGGTATGGGTCTTGCCGCGGGCCAATTGCTTGGCCACGTAGTCCGCTCCTTCGTAGCCAAGCCGTTGCTGAGTCACGGCGGCCATGTGCAGGGCGGTGTTGATCGTACGGTTGCCGCCGCGGTTGAGGCGGAACCGCTCGTGGTTGCCTGACCATACCGGGATCGGGGCGGTGCCGTTGAACCGGGCGAAGGCGTCCTTGGAGTGGAAGCGCGCCGCCCCGGCAGTCTCCCCGACGATCGTCGCGGCACCGAGCACTCCGAGGCCGGGTACCGCCAGCAGACTCGGGTACTCGGTGCGCACCAGTCGCCCCAGCCGCGCCTCGAGCTCGTTGATCCGCCGGGTCAGCCCGGTGATCTCGCTGATCATGTCCCCGGCGATCTCGGCCACCACCCCCTCCTTGCCGGCCAGCTGCTCTTGCAGGGAGTCCAGGATGCAGTAGCGGCGCAAGGCCCGGGAGGGAACCTCGATGGCCGGGTCGATCTCGTGCAGGAACCATAGCAGTTTCGACTGCAGGGCCGAGCGCCGGGCGACCATGGATCGGCGGTGGTCGGCCAGCAGCTTCAGATCGCGTTCCGGGCCGGCCAGCACCGCGGTCGGCAGCTTGTCCTCGCGCAGTGCGACGCGGGCGACGGCCTCAGCGTCGATCGGGTCGGACTTGCCGCGTTCCCTGGCCCCGCGGCGCATTCCGGCCATCAACCGGGTGTGCACCCGAACGACTAGATGGCCGGCCAGCAACAAGTCGACTTCCAAGGCGCGGGAGAGATGTCGGCAGTCCTCCACCGCTACCTTCACCGCGCCCTGGGAGCTCAACCATGCCAGGACCTTCTCGTGTCCGCTGGGCCGGGCCTCGACGGTGAGCTCCTGGAGTCTTCGCCCAAGCCCGTCCACGGCGACCAGGGTGTGGGTGTTCTTGTGGGTGTCGATACCCACGACTGTGACCATGGCTACCTCCGCGTGCTCCTCATGCCTGATCGAAAGGCAGGACGAGCCCCCGGCGGGCACGCCTCAATCGGACGCCGAACAGCGCACGCTCCTGACTTGTCATGAATGGGTGGTGGCCGGCACTGGGGAGTCTGCAGCTTCGTAGTGTTGAGAGTGGCGGTCGGCGCTGGTCCGCAAGCTTCTTGTCGCCCCTGGAAGGGGGCTGGCTCATTGATAGGGTGCCCGGCCGGCCGCCACCTGCCCTGGGTGTGGTTCGACAGAGGCGTGCAGGTGGATTGAAGTCAGAGTGCCCACCGAGGGAGCTTCATATCCCTGCCAGTGGAAGCAGTCTGCCATGACGATCATCGGGATCGATCCGCACAAGTCCTCGCTCACCGCCGTAGCCCTTGAGGCTGATGGAACTACCCGTGCCACGCGGCGCTTCGCCGTGACCAAGGGCACCGGCCCGGCCGTGCTGGCCTGGGCCTCCCAGTTCGACCAGACGTTGTTCGCCGTCGAAGGCGCAAAAGGCCTGGGCCGGGGCATCTCCCAGTACCTCATCAGCCAGGGCCACGAGGTCATCGATGTTCCCTCGACCCTGTCGATGAAGGCCCGGGTGCTGCACACCGGCGGCGGGCGGAAGACCGATGCCGCTGACGCCCGGGCCGTAGGATGGGCCGCCCAACACCACGAGGGTCTGCGGCGGGTGATGGCCGAGGACCATACCGAGATCCTGGACCTGCTCACTCACCAGCGTGACGCGCTCAAAGGTGAACGGACCCGGGCCCTGAACCGACTCCACGACCTGCTCCGAGATCTAATCCCCGGTGGCGTGCCCCGAGGCCTGAACCTCACCAAAGCGAAGGCGGCGGTGCGCACGGTGCGCCCGGCCACAGCCATCGCCCAGTGCCGGCGCGATCTGGCACGGGATCTGATCGGTGAGGTGGCCCGGCTGGAGAAGCTGATGGACGACTACGAGCAACGGATCGCCGAGGAGCTGCAGATCACCGGCACCTCTTTGATGGAGCTGCCGGGCATCAGCACCATCCAGGCCGGGAAGATTCTGGGCGAGGTCGGGGACGTGCGCCGGTTCCGCTCGGCCGGGCACTTCGCCAGTTACACCGGTGCCGCACCCCTGGACACCTCCAGCGGGGACAACATGCGGCAGCGTCTGAACCCCGGAGGCAATCGTCAGCTGAACTCGGTGCTGCACGTTATGGCGGTGTGTCAGATCAGCCATGCAGGCCTCGGTCGGGAGTACTACTTGAAGAAGATCCAGGAGGGCAAGACCCCGCGCGAGGCCCGCAGAGCCCTCAAACGTCGGCTGAGCAACGTCGTCTACCGCACCATGCTCAAGGACCTGACGGCCAACAAACCGGCCCTCCCTTGACACAGAGGCCCTA